>CAIMVM010000056.1 GCA_903844895.1 uncultured Pseudomonadota bacterium | reverse complement strand
GGGATTCAGGGACTGTGAAAAGACTGATTCAAGAACTAATTTCTGACTTGATTGGAATCGCTCAGGGCTCACACCACAACCCAACAAGTACGCAATGGTTCGCACTCGTGCTTGCGATAACTGCATCACGTCAACGTTGCCTTCGAGAACTACATTGAGCCTCGTCGTATCTTCGCCACTGGTTTTCAGAAAGACTCCGAGGAAAGCGGCTTCGATTGCTTGGCTTAAGAGCTCCTCTCGAGACCCGAAGTAGCGAGCTACATAATCGGTGTGAACACCCGATGCATCGCAGATTTTTGCAACGGTGACCTCTCCGGGTGCGTATTGAAGCAGCAGTTGGGTGGTGGTGCTCAACATGCGCATAGTGGCCTCGGCCTGACTGAGGCGTGGCTTTTTTGAGGCGGTAACGGGTGGAGACTTTTTCCGTGGTACTGGCGCCATGAGTCAATCGTAATGGGCTCAGATTTTTTCTATGCGCATCACATATTGGGGAAAATCTCGCCGAAGCGGCCAAAAATCTGTGTCCTTGGTTAAGCAATGGGCGTTTTCGGGTGTGGGGGAACTAACATACATTTGGATCTTTTCGGCGTTCCGAGCGGTGTTTGCTCAGAATTCCAATCGTTCTGCGCCTTTAGCTCAGTTGGTAGAGCAACGGACTTTTAATCCGCAGGTCCTGGGTTCGAGCCCCAGAGGGCGCACTTTTATTTGGGCTGGTTGCGATGCCCATATGCGGCTGCCGCGAAGCACGAAAGTGCTCCCACAATAAAGCCCGTGCGTGCACCAAATATTTGGCATAGCGCTCCAACTATTGGACCGCCTATAGGAGTTGCACCAAGAAAGACGAGGGCCTGGATGGCAAGTACCCTGCCACGCATTTCTGATGATGCATTTAATTGAACGATCACAAAGATTGACGTCATGAAACTAATGCTGGCAAAACCTAAGAGAATTGCACCAGGAAATGAAAGTAGGAAACTAGGTGCGGCAGCAATTGCCAACAGGCTGATGCCAAAAATAAGTGCACTTCGCGAAATCTGCCGTACCGAATTTGTCGTGCGTCTAGCAGTCATGAGTGCACCACCAAGTGAGCCAAAGCTCACGACGGCGTATAGCAAAGTGAATGCCCCATCTGATCCAGAAAAAGTCTTTTTCACTAATAGAGGAATAACGACATCGAAGTTGAAAGCAAACGTGCCAACGATTGCCAGCATGACAAGAGAGGTTCGGATCTCGGGAATCGCAAAAACATACTTGAGACCTTCACGTACTTGGCCTTTAGATCGAGTAGCTCGGACGGATGGGTAGAGATCTGCGATGCGCATTCTTGAGAGCCCATAAATGACTGCGACATAGCTGAGTCCGTCAACGGTGAAACACCATCCATAACCGACTGTCGTAATGAGCAAACCTGCTATTGCTGGCCCGAAAATTCGTGATCCCGTCATGAGTGCAGAGTTCAAACTCACTGCGTTTTGAACGTGAGTATCTGGAATCATTTCGACAATGAACGAACGTCGAGTCGGGTTATCAAATGCAGTAGCAACTCCACCCAAAAGCGCAACGGCATAAAACGCAAAAAGCGGAGGGTTATGTGAAAAGCCAAGAATTGCAAGGATGAAAGATTGGCCCATCGCACATGACTGGACAATCATGAGTAATTTTCGTTTATCGCTTCGATCGGCAACTACACCTGTCCATGCCCCAAGAAAGAGGAGTGGAAAAAACTGGCAGCCAGTAAGTACGCCTACTGCAACTCCGTTGTTATTGGTGAGATGTAGAACGAGAAGTGCTTGCGCTATAAGAGTGAGCCAATTTCCAGTTTGCGAAATAAGTTGACCGATGAAAAACAAACGAAAATTACGAATTTCAAGAGACCTGAAAGTCTCGTGTGTGCCAGTTCGCAATTTCTGAAAGTTGATTTTGCGAGACTGTGGCACTTCACAAAACTACTCAGCGAAATGAAGCTGTTGTACACGACCGAAATATTCACAAGATGTGACACATAGTGTTCATTTTTATAAAGAGCTAGAGCCG
>CAIMVM010000055.1 GCA_903844895.1 uncultured Pseudomonadota bacterium | reverse complement strand
GAACATAGTAACTCTATGGTAGAAATGCTTTTTCATAGAATGAAACACCGGTATTTGTTTACCATTCTCCTCTCTAATTTTGACTCGCTAGTAAAAGGCAGTGATTTCTATCTCACTGAAAGCAACACTTGTATTCCCCATTCAGCTTTGAAAGGGGCTACTCCAGAAGAAATCATCACAGGTAGCTGGACAGAAGAGAAAAAGATGGAACTAAAAGAGAAGATAATAGCAGCAAGACAATTAAGGATTGAAACCAACAAAGCGGTCCGTTGCACTCCCTGTCTAGCCTAATCTCCCCGAACCAGGGAGTTGGAATACCTTTCTTAGAAAAGTCTTAAAATGTCCTTGCAACCTGCCGGAATTACTCAAGCAACAGGCGCCCACGGAACGAACATTCGCATACCAATTACACAAAGCTCATGAGTTGGCGCAGGGTGTCAAATTCGCGCGAAGGTCTTGATGAAAAATTAGCCTCGAAGCAGTTTTGTCAAGGTGGTCGGTATTTCAATTATGGATATGTGTCTCCCTAACTACTACCGACGTTACGGCAGAACGGCCGTATCAACAATCCCCGGGGCCATCCCAACGATTTCAAGGCAGCACTGGCGAATGATCGGTGGAAAATTGCTATATTGTTCTGACTTAGCGCAGCGCAAATCCTCTCAGCTCATTCGATGGCGATGTTGTATGCCCCATCTTTGTATTGAAGCTGCTCTTCTCTTAAATTTCCGTCAGATGAAAGCCAGGTGAGATCTGCGTTAACGAGGAAAGGTCTATCTGCAAAATACTTGATACTGGTGGAATAAGGCGTATTTTCTTTAGTCAGTGCGCTTTCGTATGCATTACCAAGGCTGGGGACAAAGCTATCCCCTTCTGGGGTGATCGCTGCAAGATTCAGGAACAAATGGCTGACTGTTCCGGACTGAAATATCTTGTTTCCTACAGTTAAGTTAACTTGGTAGAATTTCCAGTCTCCAGGGCGAATCAAAAACCCTTCCGGACTCGTTTCACATTGACCTTCAATAGCTTCAAACTTGGAAGGTCGGTACAAAACACCTAACTCTTTTTCCTCGCTCAAAACCTGCGTTGAAACCAGCCAAGTATAAACGCAGGATTCTACTCTAGCTTCATGCTGCGCCAACTTGCTCAAATCTCCGTTGAACAGTTCATCATGAGAAAAACTTTGGTTAATGATGTGCCCGTCTTCGAAGCGCAGACCAAAACTCACCAGATGGGTATAGTGCTTCACAAGTTCTTGATTGGAGTCCTCAATTGTAACTTTAATATCAGACCCAAAAGCGAGTCCAGTCAAGCAAAGGACCATCGTAAAAGGGGCGAATAAAAAAAGGTGTGCGATCGATTTCATAAAAACTCCTAAATGATGAAAAAAACGGCACTTGACGGCAGGTTTTAGCTTTGCCTGCGGCTAAAGTCAAGGGCGCTTCGCAGTTATGCGCCAAATATGCAAAAACATTAATTAAACCAACCTGGCGGGGCTAATCACCTCCCTTTTTTTGGTGTTCTAGAGGGGGCGCTACTAGGGCGTGCACTCAAAAATTGCTCCAGAGCACCATTTCAGATCATTCTACTCACTCGTCCTGGAAAACTCGTTTATTCGAGTCTAAATTGTCAGGATTCGTTGCATGGTGGAAGTCCACCCCGATTCAGCCACAATCTATGATCGGGTCACTAGAGGCGAAACCTTACCGCTGGAGGTATCCCCGCTGGGGGAGCCTAAAGCAACGTCTCAACTCCGGGGTCTGGGAAAGGCCAAAAAAAACCCCAACTTTTTTAAAAAATCGGGGTTCGACTACTTGTCTTTTTGGTGGCCTCGGACCAAAAACAGACGAACCGCTCAAAATCAGTCCTAAGTATCAAGATACAATCATGTTTTTTCCAACCACAAAAGATCGCATTTTCGAGATTTGTGCCCCACTTTACTCTCAAGGCATGTCATTAAGGGAAATTGCGAAGCAAATTGACCTGCCGAGAACAACCATTAAAGCTGCCCTCAATGCAGGTGGTTTGCCAATGCGTAGCACATCTGAAGCCAACAATAATGACTCAAAGAGTTCACGTCCTATGAAAGCTGGTGCTGTTCCCTATGGCTACGCTTACCTGGAAGGGCAGGGTGAATCGGACTTTTTTAAAAACGCTAACAATTTCGTGGTGTTAATTGGTGATTAATTTGTAATCAATTCCTATTTATGCTATTCCCACCGCCCTAAGAGCTTCACTTTTTTTGCCCCAAGACGTGTCTCGTAATCCTTTTGCGATATTGTTTTCGCCGCCAAGCCTCATCACTCCGATGGAGAGGTTTCTCATAGTGGCCATGAGTCGAGGAGCGGAGCCAGATCTTATCCTAGAGGCATCTTCTCCAAAAGTAACATCTCGTACATAGTGGCTTGAATTCTCTATGGACCAGTGACCCCTTAGGATTGCTAGTAAGCTTGTAGAATCTGCCTGCTGAGGTGTGGCATTGGTGATAAAGAATTGACTATCCTCATTTAGGTCATTTCCTTTTAGATCTGTGGAGTTTCTCACGATTTTACAGATTTGTCTTATGCTCGGAAATTCAAGGTCTAGAAAATCTTTTTCGATTACTTCAATGCAAATTGCTTCCCTGGTTTCGATCCTACCATGACCCTTATTGGAG
>CAIMVM010000054.1 GCA_903844895.1 uncultured Pseudomonadota bacterium | reverse complement strand
TCCACCCTCACAAAACTCACTGGGGAAACTGCTTGGCAGAGCACCTCTGTGACGAATAACAGTAAGTTTGTGAACTATTTGATTACCGTTATAGACGCTGCTGGTAATAGCACGAGTCAAACCTTCTCCGTGACCAACACCTCTAGTTGTCCGTCTGGTTATGTGGGAGTTCCTGGAAACTCGACTGCAGGACTTGGAAGTCCACTCGCAACGATTGGCAATGCCACAGGGTCTCTTGATCCGAGCCGAGCGTTTTGTGTGATGAAATACCCTGCTAAAGATGTGGGTTCGGTGGCTACAAGTGTCGCTGCTGGCACTCCTTGGGTGAATATCTCGCGAGATACAGCATTGACGACATGTTCAAGTCTAGGTACCGGCTTTGGGTTGATCTCCAATACCCAGTGGCAGGTTGTTGCTCGCAATGCGGAAAACGTCGCTTCTAACTGGAGTGGTGGTGCCGTGGGAACTGGGGTCTTAAACCGAGGGCATTCTGATAACTCACCAGCTGCTCTAGCCAACAGCGCAGACGATACGGACGGCTACTTTGGAACGGGCAATACGGGCTTCACCTCTCAAGCTTGGAGTGGCCTGGGAGCAACTCCCGCAGCAGGAGCTGAACAAAAACGGACCTATAATCTAAGTAACGGCAAAGTGGTTTGGGATTTTGGGGGCAATGTTTGGAACTGGATGAGTGATAACTATTCAACCCTCAGTATGAGTCCTGCCATATCAGGCGCTTGGGGCGAGTATAGCAACACTACCAATTTCCCAGTGTCAGGAGTAAACCGTCTTAATTTTGCTCCCTCAGGCTCTTATAACTCTTCGCAGAATGCCGGACAATTGTATGGTGGATCCGCCGGCGCCGTGTTACGCGGGGGCTACTGGAACTACTCGTCGTTCGACGGGCTGTTCACGGCGAGTCTGAACGCTGGGCCTACGCACACGGGCAACAGCTTCGGGTTCCGTTGCGCATTCCTTCCTTAGAGCTGCGGCCGTGAGGCCGCGTCCTAAAGGGCCCCTTGGAAATTTGGCCCTTGGTATTTGGAAGGTGTTTCATAGGGCCTTGGGCCGGATTCGGAAATGATTCGGAAACGGGCCTTTATTTTCCGAAAGTTTCGGAAATGAGAGAAGTTTTTAGGCAGTTTGTAGGCAAATCAAGCATCTTTTGAAAGTATTAATCTTTACCCACCATCAGTATGAATTTGCGGCATCGGCTGTTAATAGTAAGTTTTCGTGGTGATTTTGGACTTTAGAAAGTTCATTACTTATGTTTTGCAGGCTTCGCGGGGGAGTTTATTTAGCTAATTCGACTTGGACTTAGATTTTAAACAAAGCTCCGCCTTAACCATAGGTATCAGTCATCTATGGTGGTGATGCTTTCGTCTAGTTCTTCTACAGAGCCAAACTCAAAAAACTACTGTTGGTATTTAGGAGGATCTCTGGCCGGGGTTCATGCTCCTGACTTCGACAGCTAACCCCACTTTTGAATGGTTTGGTTAGTTCAACTTCCCGTATTTTTTCTAATAAATATTTTTTTTCAAAAACGGGCGTTTTGTAGTGCCCGGGTGTTGACCTTTGTTTTATGCTTGCGATAGTTTGTTGTCATATATGTATTAGCAAAGAAAAAAGATGAAAAGCGTTGGCAGGTGCAGATCGTTGAATCTGTTCGTGATGGCAAGAGCGTTCGTCAAAAAATCGTTAGAAATGTACGTACTGCCTATTCAGATAAAGAAGTTTCTGAGTTTAAAAGAGTAGGCGAAGCGGCGATTGTAGAGATTAAAAATGCCGCTAAGCCGGTTCTCTCAATTTTTGATCCGGCTGAATTCCACTCGCCACGCAAGAGGCAAGTACCTCTGGGCGATGAAATGGTTTATCCATCTAATTTAAAAGATGAAAAACGCTTTAATGAAGGGATTTCTGACATTTTCGGTAAGGTTTATGAAGATTTAGGCTTTGATTAATTGATTCAGGCACATCAAAGGACCGGGAGTGGAATGACATTTTACAGTCATCTGTACTTGCTCGCATTGCGGGGTAGCGTGTAAAAGATTGTGTCCCGCCCCCGCGAACTCGGTTATGTTCTCGGAGAATAGTTAGGGATATGAGGTTCAATTTGAGTTTGGTTAAGATTGAGGTGAATTTTCCAGAGATTGCAAAGACTCTGGAGACGTTTT
>CAIMVM010000053.1 GCA_903844895.1 uncultured Pseudomonadota bacterium | reverse complement strand
TTGTCATCGTTACAGATTCGGTGAATTTAAATTCTCTCATAAGCTTGGCTTATTTTAGTTTATGTGCCATTGCTTTGCTGTTTGGGGTGTCTTGGGTGACCTCAACGATTCAAGTGTTCTACCGAGATATGGGACAGTTCGTGGGGATCCTGATGCAGCTTGGATTCTGGGCGACTCCTATCGCTTGGAACCATGACCTATTGAGTCCAGAGTATCAAAGGCTTTTGAAGTTAAATCCGGTGATGTACATTACAGAGGGCTACCGGGGAGCTCTTGTCTATAAGCGCAGTTTATTTGATATTTCTTTGATGCAAACACTCTATTTTTGGTCCGTTACGATAGCTTTTCTTTTACTTGGGACCTTTGTTTTTAAAAAACTCAAGTCGCAATTTGCTGACATCGTTTAGGAAAAAATCAAATGACAGTGATCTCAGCCAGAAATATTACCAAAACGTTTAAGATCTATTTAAATCAAAGTGACCGGTTAAAAGAAACGTTTAATCTCACTCGTAAGAAGTTTCATAGGGAATTTCATGCTTTAAAAGACGTCAGTTTTGATGTCCCCGCAGGCCAAAGTTTAGGTTTTATTGGGGTGAATGGCAGTGGCAAGTCGACTCTTCTTCAGATTATTTCTGGTGTCATGACACCAAGCCTTGGCACCATGTCGACAAGTGGCCGAATAGCCGCTCTCCTTGAGCTCGGCGCAGGATTTAACGGGGAACTCTCTGGGATAGAAAACGTTAAATTTCAGTGTTCCCTTATGGGCATACCCTATGACGAGCAGCCAGCGATCGTGGAAGAGATTTGTAAGTTCGCCCAAATCGGTGAGTTTGTCCATGCCCCGGTAAAAACCTATTCCTCGGGCATGTACGTTCGTTTGGCATTTGCAGCTGCCATTACGGTCAACCCGGATATTCTCATTATTGATGAGGCCTTAGCGGTTGGAGACATTAGATTTCAAAATAAATGCCTTAGAAAGATTAGAGAATTTAGAGAACAAGGAAAAACTCTTCTGTTTGTCTCCCACGACGCCAATGCCGTTAAAACCCTTTGTGATCGGGCGATTCTCCTAAATAGTGGCGAGCTTATGTTTGATGGCCGCCCCGATGACGTCGTCAAATATTACTCCAATCTCCTCGCCAAAAAAGAGGGTGAAGAGTTAGAGCCAGATATGGTCCATAGATCTGGAAACGGCAAAGTCCGCATCAAAAGTGTGCACATGCTCAACTCCCATGGTGCACCGGTAACTACCTTTATCATTGCAGAGCCAGCTACGGTCCATATCACCGTGGAAGCTTTTGAGGATGTGCCAAGCCCATCGATCGGGTTTTCCTTCCATGATCGGCTGGGAAATGAGATTTTTGGGGTGAATAACTTCTGCATTCAATATGAACTGCCTAACCTTAAGAAAGGTGAGGTAAGGACCATTGCTTACAAGCTCAACTTAGACATTGGGGTCAATATCTATTCCGTTTCCGCGAGCTGCCATCCCATGGACTCCCATCTCATTGAAAATTATGACTGGGTCAATGACGCCTTTGTTTTCAAAATGGTGCAAAATCCAGCTTATCATTTTACGGGCATGGCGAGACTTACAGCAACGGTAGACTCATTTAAATAGACTTAGGTTTTTACAGCACTTAGGAAGGAGTCTTTAATTTGACTATAGGAAAACTTACTATAGTTTTCCGACCCTTTTTCTTTGAGATGCTCGGTAAAATCTTGGTGGGTGGCGCAGTAGTGAATGGCTGCAGCCCAGAGCTTAGGGTCTAAGCTCTCTAAAAGAAGTGCGCCGTCTCCGCAGGTTTCAGGGATCGCAGTGGTCGCATGGGCAATTATAGGAAGCCTAGAAAACTGTGCTTCAATGATGGGCACCCCAAACCCTTCATGTTCCGAGGGCAAAAGAAAAAGAGAGCTCTTCTGATAAAAAGTAACTAGCTCTGAAAAACTAATATTTTCCTTTAGGTGGATATACCTGCCAAGGCCAAGGCGATTCACTCGATCCACAAGTTCTTGGCCATAAGCTCGGTCTGTCACTTTGCCAATGAGATAGAGCCTGACTTCCGTCCCGTAGTGATGAAGGAATTGATCGATCACATCCACTAAATCCAGCTGAGCCTTATTGGGACAAATTCGAGAGACATAAAGCAATTTGATCCCCGAAAAGCTATCTAACTCCGAAGACACTAGGGAGGATGGTTTCACAGATGACATTTCATGCACTAGGTGAAACGGTGGCACCACGGCAAAGGGCTTTTCGTTTTCTGATAAGCTAAAGAAATCGACGCCGTTAAACTCACTATCTACCAATAGCGTGTAGGGCCTTCTTGAGTCCGCGAATTTTTGATTTTGAAGCCGTCCTTTTTGAAGGCGCCCTAAAAGAGCGGCTCCTTCTAGGCCTTGATGGCCTAAATAAAATTGGACGGGGGTGATATTATGATACTTAATGACAATTTTACAGGCAGCTTGATCAAATAAGTCCTCACCGCACGCTGAGTAGGTGGAATGATGTAAGATAAGAGTATTGCTTGGTTCGGAAATGAGCTTAGAGAGCATTTTTTTAGAGACGATCCAGTCTTTGAAAAATGGGTCAAAGGTCTCCGCATACATGACAGCACCCAGGCCTTCGTCTCTTAAACAAAGAAAAGACTGA
>CAIMVM010000052.1 GCA_903844895.1 uncultured Pseudomonadota bacterium | reverse complement strand
GCTTGGCTCCAACGGGTGGTAAACGGCGGCGGAATCATCGATCGGGAGTATGGTATCGGCCGAGGGCGCATTGATATTCTCGTTCGCTGGCCCCATCCTGGTGCTCGTAATCCCCAGGAGTGGCAGCACGAGGCGTTTGAGTTAAAGGTATGGAGTGACGATATTGGCGATCCTTTGAATGAGGGTCTCGAGCAAATCGAGCGTTATTTAGATGGATTGAATCTGAAGCAAGGCGCCCTCGTAATTTTTGATCGCCGAAAAGAGGCCTTGCCTTCGGCAACGCGAACACAAATCTTACCCACAAACTCCCAAAGGCTATGGGCTGATGCTGCTTCGGGCATAAATGAGAAGTCATCAAAGCCTTAACCTAAGGCAGGGGCGAGATATTTGAACTCAACAGGGTTCGACTAAACTAGCGTTGAAGAGGTGGAAGCTTTTGATGTAGAATGGGTACTCAATTCGGGAGCGTCCTTTTGGTCCTGAGATTTTTGCAGGAGTATCGGATGGCAAAGTTTTTCAATACTACAGGCCCATGTCGAGCCGATAAGCATTACATGCTCGATCCCCTTTCCCGTCTTGGGGAAATTCGCTCGCTTATTGAAAATGAACTCTATTTTGTGGTCCATGCTCCGCGTCAGACTGGCAAAACCACAACCCTTGAGGCACTGGCCAAAGCGATTACAGCAGAAGGTAAATACACTGCTCTCAGGTTTTCGTGTGAAACAGGCCAACCCTTTGGTGATGATATTTTCAAAGCAGAGACTGCAATACTGCAGGCTATTGAAAGAGCATCTCAAAATACGCTGCCCGTTGAGCTCCAATGTCCGCCTTTTTCGGGAGCTTCTGAAGGCTCTCAGATTGCTGAGTTTCTGAGCCATTGGAGTCGTACAAATCCAAGACCTCTAGTACTATTTTTCGATGAAATCGACGCACTCATGAATAGAGCGCTGGAAAGCGTTCTTCGCCAGTTGCGCGACGGATTCACCTATCGCCCTCACGCCTTCCCACAAAGTATTGTGCTTTGTGGCTTGCGTGATGTGCGCGACTACAAGGTTCTCTCTGGCGGTGAGCCGCGATTAGGCACGGCTAGTCCGTTCAACATTAAATCCGAGTCTTTGCGCCTCGCCAATTTTACTGCAGGCGAAGTGGAGACACTTTATTCCCAACATACGGCCACCACGGGCCAACCGTTCGAACACGAAGCAGCGACCAAAGCCTGGGAGCTTACGGAAGGGCAGCCCTGGCTTGTGAACGCCCTAGCGAATCAAGTGGTGCGAAAGATGGGGATTCCGTCGTCCCAAACCATAACATCTCTTGACATAGAAAAGGCAGCCCAGGAAATCATTCTGGCGAGGCAAACGCACCTGGATTCACTTGTTGATAAGCTCACCGAACCTCGCGTGCAGCGTGTGGTGGAGCCCGTTCTGGCGGGACTCATGACAGGCGCTGATTTTACCTATGACGACGACGTGTCGTACGTGCGCGATCTAGGGCTTATTGCTAGCAAAGATCCTGTGCGTATTTCCAGCCCCATTTATCGTGAGGTGATTGTGCGCGTGCTTGCTGCGCGCGCATCTGGCACCATTGACCTCGAACGTAAATCGTTTGTCACGGCAAGTGGCATGCTCGACGTGAACACGATTGTTCATGAGTTTGCACTCTGGTGGGCTGAAAACGCTGAATTTATGCTAGCATCCAATTATTACAACGAAGCTGCAGCTCAGCTTGTATTTATGGCTTGGCTCCAACGGGTGGTCAATGGCGGTGGGATCATCGATAGGGAATACGGCGTGGGTCGCGGCCGCATTGATGTATTAGTCCGCTGGCCTGGTCTCAATTCCAAAACCACACGCGATTGGCAACGGGAGGCCTTCGAACTTAAAGTGTGGCGTGATGGCCGCCCAGATCCCCTTAAGGATGGCCTTCACCAACTCGAACGATATCTGGATGGATTACATCTGAAGCAAGGCACCCTTGTGATTTTCGATCGTCGAAAAGAGGCCTTGCCTTCGGCAACGCGCACTCAAATTTCCCACACCCAAACTCCAAAAGGCTATGGGGTGATGCTGCTTCGGGCATAGGATCTTTTTGCTAGACCTAACAGGACATTTTAGGTATGAACCGCCTAGAGTAGTTTTTTTTATGTTTAGCTTTGATTCGTTGGGGAGTCTTTATGGTAAAGTTTATGAGCTTGTTGATCTCTTGTTTTTCTTTTATTGCTCATGCTGAAGATACGGCGTTAGTACCTAAAGATTTGGAAAAGCTTCCTCTAAGCATTATTAGCGTCAAGACCATTAAACATGAAAGTTCTTATTTCAAAGATCAAGTTGATCTTGTCGTTACAGCGAAGGCAGCAACTTGGCGTAAAGAAAGAACAGAGTCAATTTTAGGCTTACTGCTCGGTGGAAAACTATCTACACCGGGATCTTTGACGGCTGCAATGACATTTTTAAGAGTTAATAGACTAATAGCTTGTAAAAGTATTCAAGATCGTCAAGAGAACAGGTGTGTCGATGTGGCTAGGGTTGATGAACGTGGTTTGGTTGATACTAGAAATTTAGAGGCGTTTTATACTAAAATTAAGTTGTCACCCGAGCAAAAGATCTTTTGCTCCTTAGTGCCAATATGCGCGAACCGTGACTTTGATTTCATAACTTTGGAGTATAGCCCTAAATAGCCAGAGAGTAATTCCCGAGTGATTAGGGACTCGGCGGATCGACCTAATTTTTTAGTTGATTTTTTTTCGCTGTGCGGCAATTGATGGTTTTAAAATCATTCTGATTTGAAGATGAATTCCAAAGGCCGAAGCAAGATTTACGTAAAATAAATATTTTGAAGAAACGCAGCTATTGTTTAAGTGGATTATTTAAGGTGCTTGTCTAAGACACTTTTTTATGGCTCTTTTCTAAGACTCTTTCCTAAGACTCTGAAATTAGATGACTCGGACTAGCTGACCGGCTTAGTGTAGAGACTTGGACGGCTGAATTACAAAAGGGATTCTTTGTCGTTCAGACAAAAGTCTGATTAGAGATTTGGGTTCATTTGCGGTTTGAGGCAAGTTATGGGAACAAAAAACCATTTCAAGTTGGCGACACTAGTGCACTCTATAATGCCAATGTCTTTTTCTGATGTGTCGTTGTGATATCCGTAGCGGCATTTACCTTTGTCGCTAGCTGTGGAAGCTAAATCGCTATAAATCGCTTTTCCAGCTAGATCGTAAGTAGAATACCAATTCGTTTTCCATCTTTTTACCATCTTGATTTTTTTAGCGGAAGGAGGTGCTTTTGCCGTATCTCCTTCGGCCTCTTTGGAAGGAGCAGGTTCCTCTACTTTCTTTTCAGGTCCTTCTAGTTTTGTTTCTGTGCCGTCAGAATTCAATTGATACCGATCAAAATCTGGCTTTGAGGGGCTGTCTATTTCGGGGAGGCTGATTTGCCAACGAAATCCTTCAAAAGTATCAATGGAGATCTTCCTTTCTTTTTTATTGCTGGTGAACGAACAAGACTTTGTATAGCTTACCCGCCCAGGGCCTGGCCACTCCATTGTTTCATCCACAACTTGGGCTCGACGATAAGGAGTGCTCCAGTAGAGGACGGTTCCGAGATCTTGGTCAGAGGAATATACCTGCATATAGATGCGGCCGAAGTCGTCAATGTCATGGACTTGAAAGGGGATACGCTTTTTTGCTCCCCTGCAAACTCTGATGTCTTTAGAGTGATCGTCTCTTTGGACGATCAAGCAACTTTTTTTAGGTGCTTGTACTTCTATAAAACCCTGTTGACTTAAAGGGTCTATAGATTTCTTACCATCATCAAACCTCTTTCTAGGCGCCTCTTCAGCCACACGCAATTCTGTTCCCGGCTTAGGTGAAAAAAAAGGAGTTAGTTTTTCTATGCGAACAGGTAAAGGTATGTCACCTGCGAGATCCAATAGAAGTGGAAGAGCGATCATTTTTTAAATTCCAGCATATAGAGATCTGTGGTGTCAGCTTTGGTGTAAATGACTTTGCCTTGACCTGGTACCCAAACAGGCCAACGTTGATTGAGATAAGAATCATTGGTCAACCAAGTGGATTCGCCTTGTAAATTGATGACCTTGATGTCATATCCTGAAGCCTTATTTCCGATCATATGCGCTCCAGAGTAGACAATTAAGTCTTTAACGGGATGCCACTTGGGGTCTCGACCGAAATCTAAAAAAAGAGAAGGCTTGCCTTGGCTTGATGAGTAGATTTTTCCAGATTGGGTCGACCAAACAACTGAGGAACCATCGGGACTTATGTCAAAGGACTCAACTCCTGTGCCGTCATCTTGCATCTTTTCTAGTTTTGTACCTCGTTGCGAAACGTAAGTTATGGCATTCTGGGTAGCAACAATTCTGCCATTGGTACCATGGATTCTGGCTTGCCACTTGGCGAGTCGCGAATCCGGCATTTCCAGTTTTTTGGAAATAACACTGTTTTGGTGCATCAAGAAAAATTTGTTATCGCGTGGATCAAAGGAAATGGTACCCGTTTGTCCTTCAAAGGAATCGATTTTAACGTTTGTCTTGTTTCCGAGATCAAAGGCGAAAAGATCAGTTCTGGGATTTTTGGCGTCACCGAGTGTTTTGGTATAGATCAGTCGTTTGTTGTCAGGGGCCCAAAAAAAAGACGTTCCAACAAATTCCTCTGAAACTAGATAGATGTCCTTTGTGACGAGATTGGCGATTCTAAGAGAGGTTCCTAATTTATCCACATAGGCAAGAAAGTTACCTTTTCTGTCTATTTTGGATTGTTCAATATGGGAATTGAGCCTGAGCCAGGCCTCACCTTTTGTGGGGGTAATTGCGGAAGCTACCGGTGCCAATACCCATAAAAGAAAGAGTAGTTTCATGTGTGTCTCCGTGCTTTATTTGGTATTTTCTCATGGATGCCCCGTTCTCAGGCTCGAAATTTCTGCCTAGTCACCTACGGGGATTTGATTTTAGAGCCAGGGAACCTCTCAAGCTTTTTTGAGTCTAGATACTTTTGCGTATGCGAAGACCTTGACTTCCTAAATGCTATCTCACGGTTTGTCCCATTATGAAAGAAGCAAGGACGGGCTGCTAGGGCCTTATCGATGGGCGTTGAGGGCTATCAGCCAATGAAGAGTTGCCCTCTGCTCTAAATGGCCGGCTGTAACAATTGCTGATTGTTGCTACGGGTTCGCGATGACGAAAGGCCCCCCATGCTTAACGTCTTTTGAAATGCTAGGGATTTAAATAGTCGCCATGGGAAACGGTGAAGCTATCTGGATTTGAAGTTGTTTGGAAAGTATGTCGTTCCTTGAAAGAGACAGTAGACTTATCCGCATTTCCAACTAAGGGCGCCCATGGTAGCAAAACTTTTAAGGCATGCAGACCTAAATGGTTTGAATCACGAACAAATTAGGATGAGTGGGAGGGTTCGTCCTTTAATCCTCATTAAGTCATTAATGGGATGTCTTGGGATTATTTCCTGCATAGGCCTGAATCGCATCTAGAAGCTCATAGCTCTTAATAAGTTCTCTGCCTGCAAAACTTTGGGTACAGAAAAGCACGGCTTTATCCTTTCATGGAAACTTATAGTTGGAATCTGTTAGAGCCTTGACTTTATGTAATCCTAGGTAAAATCGCATAAATAGATAGGGGGGCCGTGTAAATGGTACTCAACGGTTGCGGATTCGGCGCCTCTTCCTTCTCTTCCTTCTCTTTCTGGCATAATGCATTTTGTCATGATCTTGCTTATGGAAGGCATATTGAGATCAAAACGAAGGGCATTTTGGAGCTTACGTTCAGCCATGAACTGATGAAGTGATTTTAGAGCACTGCTGCTTCCTGGCTTGACCTCTATGGGTACAATAAGGGTTTCACTTTGAAGCACTTAGTCCACCGCGGCATTTGCTATCTTTCCTTTAAGCAGCCAATAGGGCAATCGGTCATGGGACTCGTTTTGTGCAAGTAGGGACTGCCCAACTGCACATTTCGCAAGTCCACCCATCCATCGACGTTCGATGGTGGCATTTATCAAACTTCTTAGCTATCTAACTGGCATTTAGGGAAGCCTAATTATGCCGCAGAACATCCTGTTAACTTAATACTGGCTGGAGTTTTTGGGTTTGTATCCAAATCCTAGGCCCCAAGTAGTATCAGATATGTATTCTCGCTAATTCTAATCTTTTGCAACAATATTAAAAAGATTAGGGTACAGTCTAATGTGGGGCAAGATGCGGAATCGTAAGCTTTATACGGAGAGAATCAGTCCTTTTATCAACAAGCCGTGGATAAAAGTCATCAGCGGAGTGCGCCGCTGCGGAAAAAGCACTCTTCTTAAACTTCTTGCAAAGGAGCTCAAAGCCACTGGCATTCCTGACCAGAACATGATCACCATCAACATGGAGCTCATGGAAATTGACTTCATAAAAGACTACAGAGATCTCTACAGCTATATAAAAAATGTTCCAACAGAAAGTAGCAAAAGCAGATACCTGTTTTTCGAGGAACCTCAAGGGGTCGATGGATGGGAAAAGGCAGTGAATTCTCTTCTTGCAGAAGAGTATGCAGATATCTATATCACAGGTTCCAACTCTCGCATGCTTTCATCAGAACTCGCCACTTTGCTTTCCGGTCGCTGCGTGGAGGCCGCGATGCTTCCACTTGGGTTTGCTGAGTTTCTCGAGTTTTGCAGCAAGCGCCGAACGGAAAATCTTGATGATGAGTTTGAGAGCTTTCTGAAGTATGGCGGACTTCCAGGAATCCACGCACTTCCCCTGGAAGACGAAATCGTGTTCCAGTTCCTGAACGGCATCTATAATACAGTTATTGTAAAAGACGTCACCAGGCGTCACAATATTAGAGACATAGCTCAGTTCGAAAAAGTTACCAACTACTTATTCGACAACTGTGGCAACATCACCACAGCAAAGAAAATCACGGATTTTTTCCGCTCTCAGGCGCAGCGCGTCAGTGTTGAGACTGTTCAAAATTACATTAATTTTTTGCAGGATGCGCATCTTATTTACAAATGCTCTCGATTTGACATCAAAGGCAAACGGCATCTAGAGCTTTACGAAAAGTACTACGCTAGTGACTTAGGGATTCGCCACAGCATTTTGGGGTATAGAAAAAACGATATCTCGGGCATTCTCGAAAACGTGGTATTTCTGGAGCTAATAAGACGAGGGTATCGCGTCAGCACAGGAAAGGTCGATCAACTTGAAGTAGATTTCGTAGCTGAGAAAGACTCGGAGCGTCTCTACATTCAGGTTTGCTATTTATTGGCATCTCCAGAAACGGAAAACCGAGAGTTCTTGTCCTTAGAAAAAATCGACGACAATTACCCCAAATACGTTCTTTCCATGGACAAGCATTGGGGCTCAGGCCGAAATGGAATCATCCGTAGGCATATATATGACTTCCTTTTACAACCTATTTGAAGCTGTCTAACGAAATGAGCGCTTCACTTGAAGCAATTATTCAGTCGCAATTGATCAGCTATCGCCTTAACTGGGGTCGTCTGCGGGATCAAAGACTTCTTCCACAACATAGATCGACTTTTGCGGGATGATGTTTTCTCCAAAAAACATGCGCGTGGCCTCCAGAACCTCTTTAGCTGTTGTTAATCCTAGAAGATTCGCCAGAAAGCGAATATCATCAACGTCGCGAGTTCCCACTCGCGACGAGACAACCTTCATCGCTAATAGATATTCAGGCGCAGGAACCCACACTGACAAATAATCGGTGGAAAAAACGACGTTCTTGCTTTGTGGGGTGCTGGGCAAAAATCCTTTCACCGCATCATTGAGCCAATCTTCAGGAAGGCTCAGTCGCTCCGCTACTGCGGCTGCAGCGTCACGAACTGTCTGTGCTGGTTCAAAGACCCCATCCAAATCTTTTGTGGCCGCTCGTGCCTGATACGCAAGACAGAGAGCTGCTCCTCCCACAAGGCAAATCTCGCGTGCGCCAAGATAAGCGGCGCATGTCTTGCGGGTGAAAGTCCCGCTGCAGAAGGATGAGTCAGATCCACTGCACATCGAGTCTTGCAGTTCAGGAGGCGACAAATGAATTGAAGCGTAGACAGAGAAGCATCCGGGTGC
>CAIMVM010000051.1 GCA_903844895.1 uncultured Pseudomonadota bacterium | reverse complement strand
CGTTAGGAACGTTTTTAGCATCAGTTGTCTTTTTAAGTAAAACTTTATTCTTGGCTGTTGTGATATTCATGTCTACGAAAGAATAAACTGAAACCGCGTCGGTCGCTGCATAGCTTCCTTTGATTTCAATGAGGCTAATGGTCGATGCACTTGCCAAATGGTCCACTTTGAATGCATCATTGTTGCTGGTCAAAGAGTAGACGGGATCATATTGACGGCGCAAATTGAGTTCTCCACTTAGCGTCAATTTAGAGGCGCCACTTGGAACTAAAGTAGTACCAAGAGTGTATTCCATACGTGGAGCTACGTTTGTAGCTGTAACTGCGTTCTCACTGGAAATCGCTAGGTTTTCTTTTTCGGCGGTTGTTAAACCAGCAACTCCATCTACCGTTGTCACTCGCTTTGTTCTTTGAGCGTATGCGGCAACGCCGCCATAAGGAGTTACTTTACCAACTACAGTCGAAATTTCTGAGGATGAGTCGAGTGACAAACCAAGACGTTGGCTACCAGCAGCGGTAACATTTTCTTGTTCACCCAAGTTCAGCTTTGCGATTCCCGTTAAACTTAACGCGTCACTTCCAGCAATGGCATAGGTAGCCTGTAATTCATTTCTACCTAGGTAATACTTTTGTTCTGCTTCAGGCCCTCGATCTCCGAGAGAGAGTCGAGTGATATAGGCTGCGTTTAGTTTTTCTTTCTTAAGACCAAGAGACAGCTCCATAAAGCCAGTCGATCTTTCGGTTTTTTTAAGGCTTCCTTGGGAAAGACTATTTCCGCTTTCAAGTTTTGCTGCAGAGTTGAATTTAACTGCATTCGGGTTTGGCGCCGTAGCCGTCGCTGTCATATCAGCGCCGTGTGCCAGCTGCGTTAGTACTAGACTCGAAAGTAACAGGTAGCTCTTTTTCATAATTTTTATCTCCATTCCTTTTGTTCAAGAAATACCCCACTAGGCACCCCTCTTTGGCACTTATAGACCGCCCTCTATTCGAAAGTCAATGCTCTAGCTTAACTTTATTTAAAGAACCCTAAAAAGCAGTCATTTTAGCGCATTAAACAGGCTCTTATCTGCTCCAAAAACCACTTGGGTCGGTTAAAATCGAACCTCAAAGACAAGCTTTTCACGCAAGTTACTTCAACATTGCGTATTTGCCCTTATCGTCCCACTGATACATGACATAGTCAGACTCTTTTAAATCGCCCTTTGCGTCCCAAGATTTTGGGCCCATAACCGTTTCTACAGTATTAGCCTTCAACCATTGGGATAGTTTTTTGCCATCTTTTGTCTTTAAAGCTTTCATAGCTGCTGCGATAGATTGAAGCGTAGCGTAACTATAGAGAGTATACCCCTCTGGCTCGTAACCTTTCTTTCTAAATGCATCCACAACTGCTTTTCCAGACGCCAACTCTCTCGCATCCGCTCCAAAGGTCATATAGACACCTTTGACATAATTAGGGCCACCTGCAGCACCTGCAAAATCCTGAGACACAATCCCATCACCTGAAATAAAGGCTGCCTTAACTCCTTGATCCCGCATTTGGCGAAGTAGAGGCCCCGCTTCCGAATGGAGTCCTCCAAAATATACTACCTCTGCTCCAGCACCTTTGATTTTTGTAACAAGGGCATTAAAATCTTTCTCACCACGGGTGAGCCCTTCAAAGAGAACTTCCTTAGTTCCTAGTTTGTTTAGTCTTGCTTTCATGGCATTAGCTAGTCCTAAACCATAGGTGTCTTTATCGTTAAGAATCACTACTTTCTTGGCTTTCAACTTTTGGAAAATAAACTCCGCGGCAACATTTCCCTGTTGATCATCACGCCCGCAGGTCCGAATTGTTGTCGCTAATTTTCTTTCTGTGACCACAGGATTTGTGGAAGCTGGCGTCACGTTGAGAATATTTCCCTCATCGTAGACTTCTGTTGCAGGAATGGTCGAGGAAGAGCAAAAGTGCCCAATCACCGCTGCTACTTTATCGTTGTGAACTAACTTATTGGCAACTGTAACGGCCTGCTTTGGCTCACAGGCATCGTCAGCTTTAACGAGTACAATTTGATCGCCATTAATGCCACCAGCAGCATTAATATCAACCGCAGCAGCTTCCGCGCCCTTCCAAAGCTGAGCACCAAATGCAGCATTGGCTCCCGTGTGCGGACCTGCTACACCAATCTTAATCTCTCCACCTCTGGAAAAGCCGGCAAAAGCACTGACACCAAGCAAAGCATAAAGAATCTTACACACCATAAATGGCTCCTAGAAAAAAATAAGTAACTCGGACTTAAGAGCGTGATCATAGTGGCGAATGCATCTTGGGAGCAATCAAAAAATGAAAATATGACTTAATTTTAAGCAAATCTGGCATACATAATCACAGATTCTTAACTTTCGATGTTGAGCTTGGATGCAGCTATGAAGCTTCCTTAAATGAGCTAGGCTTTAACCCTAGAATTTCACCTTCAACTACGAATCCATCTTCGATGAAAAAGAGATATATTTTTAATTTGCCACTTCTAGCAAACTTGAGATGATCCGCAACCCGAAGG
This sequence comes from uncultured Pseudomonadota bacterium, assembly GCA_903844895.1. Classification (GTDB taxonomy): domain Bacteria; phylum Bdellovibrionota_B; class Oligoflexia; order Oligoflexales; family CAIMVM01; genus CAIMVM01. The sequence goes on along the minus strand of CAIMVM010000051.1, from coordinate 3,891 downwards.
CACAAGCCGCCGCTAGATAGATCTAAGGTGCGTGCTTTAAAGCTATGAGCTTCCAGAGACTTCGAGGCTGCTGCGTCGACACGCACCACACGATCCAAATCTATTCTGACATCATTACGCTGAATCGCGCCCATCTTCATGCTCTCGTTAACTTGGGCATCTTTTTTTAAAACGGCATTATTAATGAAACGTCTAATTTTTTGCTCATCAGCTGATGATAAATTAGAGAATTTCACTCGAATCATTTTTTCTATAGGTTCACCGTTTGCCATAGAAGCCATCGTCAATGATTAATATCTCGTTATTTTTCTAGGTCACTATTTTACTTTTTCATTATCGGCGAAAAAGTTGCATCCATGAGACATTTTTTTGTAAGCATAGAATTTCCCTACCAGATAGGGCTGCGAAACGCACCGCCCAAAACTTGAGACGACCACAACAACTGAAGAAACAGTGCGTACTATTAGGTACTTATCAGATTTTTAATAGGGTGTTCATTTTTAAAATAAAGGTTACGTAAACTTCACTCTCGCTTCAGCCCTCTTATACCTCATGCCCCATAAATCTTTCGACACTCCCAAAGCAGTTTAGAAAGATACAACCTTCGTGTTTCACCGGTAGCTACCATTAAAAGTTTTGTAATTTTCAGGTCAGAAGGTTCTGAAAAGAGAAGAAGCAGCATCTCTTTAATATAGTCTGTGCCTAGAGTTACATAATTATCAGTACCGATACCTAGCTTGACTCCTTTTTTTTCCCACCAAGAAAATGGGTGATCTTTAAACCCAGGAATCACACCAGTCAGTTTTTGATTGGAAGAAGGCAAGGATGTGACTGAGATCTTTTTATCTAAAACACGATTGAGTACATCATGTTGATAAGACTCTACGGACTGAGCATGATGAAATTTGACTTTAATGAATTGTCTGATCTCATCAGGCGTCATAGGGTCTCCTCTCTCAATCTTGTCAAGCAGAGCATGGCTCCCCCCCCAATCCATATCACGCACCTCTCGGCCGATATACGAATGTAACGGAAGAGATTTTTTAGCCTGATTGAGTGAAATGGTCTCTTCTAAAATGGTTTGATAGTAGTAATTAGGATTGATTCCTAAAGACAATCCGTGTTCCAAAGTGTCAATGCGCCAAATGTTCATTGCATTATCGACGGCTTGAATTCCTTGCCTGAGTGTATGAAAGGTTTCCCCATGATGGCTGCGAATCCTAATGCCACGACTTTGAAGGCGGTGGAACCCCGTAGCCATTACATGGAAATGTTCTTTTCTAAACAACTCCTTTTCATCGCCAACCGTATCAACATCAGTCAAGACCGAAGACAAATAGGGATGTTTATCTAACAGTTCCAATATGGAGTCAATTTGGGATTCAAAATGCTCTTTTTTATTTCTAAAATGCGAGGAGTCAAAAAAATCTGCCTCTTTTCTAAAGCAGGGAGAGAGTACAAAATGGAATTTTGAGTTCTCATTTTGATATTCTTTAAACCCATCATAAAGTCCAAGGACAACGTCATCACTCGAAAGATTCTCTAATCCAACAACTCTTTCCGATTCTTGAAGCGTCAATCTATTATAAGTAAATTTGAGGCGAATAAATCCTACATTGTACTCCTCAAACAGCGTTTTGGCCATATGATAGCTCGCCTCTCGATGAGCATTTCTATCAACCAAAATCAGTTTGGGAAGATATAGTATTTGTAAATAGCGTGCAAATCGCTCATGGTCCTTGAGCAGCAGAAGGGACTTCAATTCTTCAAGAGTCGAAAACTTCGCGCCTTCGCCATATTCAGAAACTATTTTTTTCCTAACCTCCTCACTGTTTTTCCCACTCAGAAGCTTTTGAAGCCTTGGAAAAATGAATTCCGGAGTCAAACTACCGGTTAAATGAATATGCTCTTCCAAATAAGGAAGTGGGAAAGATTTAAAGAACCTCCGCAAACAAAACGTCACCTCATGATTGAGGAGGGAAGACACTTCAATTTCATTTTCATGGAATTTGTGAAGCAGAGACACAAACTGTGCTACCGTTGCCTGAATTTTCTCGGGTGTGCGCGGGCTGGCCGCTATGAGCTCAAGCGTTGGCAGAAGGGCGATGCCATTAGTCTCGGCAATGGTATAAGCTAAAATGCGTTCTAACTCTTTCAAAGCACCTCCTACTAAAACTCCGAAGGAAATTCCTTCGGAGTTTGTCTTAATCTTAAAACTTTAAAGCGTTACCCAGCCTTCGTGGACTTCGCAGCTTCTCCAGCTCCCTGAACTTCATCAGCTCTGTCCACCAGCACATCCCTTAAATCAGCAATGCACTCAGCGCAGATGGGTTCATCAATCAAGCGTTTAGAGAGTTCCCCCCAAACCACCAAGGCAGCTAAAGCTGCATTTGAAAAACTGGTCTCACGACATGCTTCATCACCGCCACATCTTGGACAGCATTGTCCTTTCATCTGTGATCCCCTTAAAAATCTAATGGAATGATTTTTCAATTTGTTTTCCATAGCATACCTCACTTTATTTCGAATATGCAAGATCAGGCCTTAGAAAACGTTAATTTCGATTTTTAACCGGAGGTAGGCAGGAGCTCAGAGTCGGAGACTCCCCATGGAAGACTAGAAAAATCTCACATTCCTCCACAAACTAGAGTTTGCATCGACGAAATAAAATCCATTCGCTTTAAACCCCAATTTCCATGGCTGCCCTCAAGGCTTCCATCCGCCTCTAAAAAAACAGTTTTCGACCGTGGAATGCTAACCATAAGACAGACTGACCACAAAAAAGTCTTTAAAAACGATACGTTTTGCTAAGCCCACATTGACTCCTCCATAAGGCCTTAGAGGGCTAGGTAAAAAAAAAATCAACTTTCCCCCCCGCATTCCGATCGTCACGGTACTCATCACCATGGAGCTTTCAATGAGTAACTTCTTAATCTACTTATTATTGTCATTTGTGGCACTTGGTTGCAATAATAGCAAATCACCCAAAAAACCTGCACCTACGGTCGCTCCTGTGAACCCATGGAATACACCGAGCGGAACAAATCCCTACAGCCGCCCTTACAATGACTACTGCTCTGGAGATCAGGCTAAAGACATAGCGACGGGTCAATGTGCCTCAAAATGTAACGATGGCCAGCCCAGAAACAATGGACAATGCTCCCCCTGCCCCAACGGCGTAGCTGCGGGCAGCGACGGCAGATGCCCTCAAACTACCCCAAGCGAGGGGTGCTTGGGACCGCTTCCCGTACAAAACATGGGACCTGCGATTCCTGACTCAAGAGGCTTTTACTATCATCAAGCTCAAAACTCTTCGGGAATGAATGTAAAATCCTATCGCTGTTTGCCTAATGACTACACCTGTACCCAGAACACGAACTCCGGACAAATTTGCGTGGAGGTCAACTCATCAGGCTCCTGTATTCAATATGACACCCGCGGAAACACCACACCCTACAACACACAGTTTGGCTATGGAGGCAATTCCAATGGAGGTCAAAGCTATCAAACGACTGACAGCAATGGCATTTCCATTCAAGCGTTCACTTGCCAATCGACAGACACAGCGTGCCTTCAACAACACAATGCCGGCTTTGCCTGTACCTTTCTCGACGCCAACAGAATGTGTGGGAATTATACGCGTATAGGTTCTGGTGTCGTCCGGAATGGGGGCAGTACCGGTTATGACGGAGGCACAGGCTACAAAGGTGGCCCAGACTTCGGTGGATACAATGGCTCTTGCGGTGCCCCACCCGCATTTGATTCCACTGCAAATATTCAGTCTTGCTTTCCTATAGGCGCAGCCATGAACCAGCCTGGATTTAGCGGTGGGTATCCCAATTTGAACATCAGGCTCGGCTTTGGCCAACAAGGATTTGGGCAACAAGGATT
>CAIMVM010000050.1 GCA_903844895.1 uncultured Pseudomonadota bacterium | reverse complement strand
TCCTCTGATGCAGGGAAATATTCTGAATTGAAATCAGAATTCATAAATATTCATCAAGTTATGACTGAATACAAATCGGCAGCTATTCAAAGGAATATAGGCCTCGATTATTTAAATAACTACAAGAAGGCAAAAGACATAGGTTTTATAAGCTTTCTGGATGATGACGTTATGGTTCCGAATGACTATTTTGAGTTAGTCCTAAGAGGTTTAACTCAGACTAAGGATTGTGTTGGCCTATCTGGGATTGCAAAAACTTCAGAAGATACTAGAACCAAAATTAGGAGAAATTGGCTCACAGATTGGATTGGGATAACTGGTAATCCCGGAGCTTTAACAGGCGCTGCTATAAATATCAGTCCATTTGGCCTGACAACAAAAAGTGAAGTGGATTGGCTAATAGGATGTTCAACTTGGAAAGCAAATATTTTTCAGAATGTAAGATTTGAGCCTGATTTTTACGGACAGTCTATATTTGAAGATGTAATTATATCTGCGCGCGCCAGGAAATTAGGAAAGTTGATTTGTGACCCTTCAATTGTTTTGCAACATGATTTGGCAACCGAAGGAAGGCCTATAGCCAGAGATCACTACTTAAACTGGGTAAAAAATAGATTTAGTATATTTTCATACGATGTACCAAATTTATCTAAGTATAAATTCTGGTTTTTGACCCTTTCGCTAATAGCTCATTCGGCACTTCTTGCGCCATTTAGTAACCGCAATAGAGATAAGTTTGTGGGTCTAGCACTCGGAGCTAAACAACTAGTGACCCCGAGGTTGCACCAATGAGAATTGCTGTTACTCGCCAAGAGTCTTTTTCTGACTTTCTTTCGCCGACGGAGCAACCCTGGAAGGCCTTTTTTGATTGGTTTTCAAAGGATGGGCATGATCTCGTTTCGCTAACTGATGATCCCGATGTAATAATTTTCATGAATCATCATCGTAAATTCGGGCTAAGAGCACTTAAAGCAAGTAGAAGGGCTCTTAAGGTATTGGTCTTATGGGAGTCTATGGTAACGCGGCCAAGTAATTTTCGGAGAGATAATCTCAATAGGTATGAGTTAATTTTTACGCCATCGAATAAGTGGGCTTCAGGGATAAACGTTTTTCCATTTAATTGGCCACAAGGCAAGCAGGTTGTAACGCGCGTTAGCGAGGCCGACTTTAAAGCGCGCGACTCTCGAGTAGCTGTCTTTCAAAACAATAAAATAAGCTTCGTTGAAGGTGAAATGTATACTTTGAGACGAGAACTAATTGAAGTATTCGGTGACGAGATAGTTGTTTATGGAACGGGCTGGAACAGCGCTGCTACCACTGTAAAAGGCCTTTTAGGTGCAACGAAGCACTATGCAGGATTGAACAACCGTATGAATTTGTCTAGCTTAGGTAACCTCTGGATAAAGCCTAAAAACTACAAGGGGTTTGCGCCAGATAAGTCTCGCGAATTAGAGAAATTTCAATTCACTATTGTTGTAGAAAATAGCCTGGATTATGTCTCTGAGAAATTGATTGAGGCGTTGTGGGCCGGTTGCTGCGTTATTTACGTGGGTCCTCCTTTGCGCGAATTCGGAATTCCTGAGGTGGCAATAGAGTGCCCGCCTGACTCAAGGATAATTAGGCAGCGCTTTGAAGCCGCCCAGAAGGATTACTCACTAGTGAAGCAGATACAAGCTAATGCACAGAACTACCTTGGAAGCAAGCAATTTAAAGAGACTATTAACAACTTTGTGCTGGAAAAACTGGCTGCTGACATAATGCATCAAATTAAATTGACTATGGCAGACAACTAATCATGAACACTGCACGTTTATTCTGGTACACGACGGAAGATCGAATTGCACGTAGATTTATTAAATATCCTAGACTCAAAAGAGTCAATAGCTTTCCATACTTGAATTCAGACTCCTATTCTTTCTTATGTGACATAACTATAGATAAAAAAGAGGACTTTGTGAACATAGGAATTCTGCGTAATGAATCAACTGTTTATGTAAATGGCAATCTTTTAGTTTCTCTAGAACAAG
>CAIMVM010000049.1 GCA_903844895.1 uncultured Pseudomonadota bacterium | reverse complement strand
AGCTTAACCTCTAGATTGTTGTTGGCTAAGCAATAGGTTCGATAGGATGGAAAAAGTAGTTCGTCGGAGTCTTTGTCGCGGACCCTCTTAAAGATCTCACGCCATATGTAGCCTTCCTTTGTAGGCCGTCGAAAACTAGTCGCTTAAGAGGGGCTTAGGTTTCCCGGGAAATGGCCGCTGTCAGGCCCATTTTTACCGTTAAGAAATTCTCTTCGCCGCATTATTGCCGTAGTTCCTATATTGTTTTTCTTCCAGTCTTGAAATGCTTTATGGCTAACGGTTTTGCGACTTTGTATAATTTGCTCTGCCGTTGTAGTTCCACACAGAGCTGGAATTGCAAGAACAAGATGGTTAAACTCAGCCTTAGAATTTCTTGCTATAAAGGCTTTAAAGGTACCGAACAACGATTCTATTACGTCACTTGACACTGGTAACGGCGTCTGGCTAATCGATAGCTGCGATTGAATGGCCAAATGGGTCTTTAGCCATTGATTCATACGCTTTCTTGTATCTGACCTTGGCGGCAAAGAATCAATTATTTTTTTCGATTCACGAAAAGTCTCCTGGTTCAAACCTCTGTTCTTCAGAATCTTCATGACTTCAGCTGTTTTTTTCGAAAATTCAATGATCTTATCAAGTGGATAATGGATCGAGGCTAGGCCACCAATTAGCTTCCTAAGCTCATTCGCATCACTCCCGTACTTGGCTCGCCCTGGGCCACCCATTAGACCTCGAATTTTTTCAAACCAATTTGCTATTCGTGAAATTCCCATAAAGCGACCCTTCGTCCGTATCTTCGGTGGGGCAAGAAAAGAATACCGTGACTGGAAAAACTTGCAGGCAGATGACTTGATCGTCTCGGTCACTTCAGAGAATTTGATGCGACCCACAAAATCGGCTTTCAAAGAATTAGCAACCTCGTGGCCAAGATCACTCACTACGAAGACGTGTTCAGACGCATGCTCGTCTCGCCATAGGTTTACGCCCTTGTTGAGATCAGTGCCTCGATCTTTAATGATGACTTTCAAATCCTTTCCATTCCCCAGGATCCTTTGTAACGCCTGATTTACAGCAGCTCCGTTCCACTCTCGATTCACCTCTAGACCTATGCAGTCAACATCTTGTAAGGTTAGGCTGGTTTTACGGCTGCAAAAGACATTTAAGGGAATTCGTAACACCACGAGCACTTTCTTAAAAGCAAGATCAATCGACATGTCTACGATAGCAACCCATGGCCCTGATAGGCTTTCAGTATTCTGCATTTTATACAAACCAAGCCTACAAACCCAATTTATTACTGAAGAAAAACTTGGAACCCTTCCTGCCCAAGACATTGTACTAAGTACGCGAGGGATAGAGCGGAAGCTGATTCTGGCAAATAAAAATAACTGAACGCATATAACCACGACCTGGTGCCTCTCTGGAACTTGCCTCAGAGCATCGAGATTATCTACCATGGTTTTTAGCTTCTTGATTTCGCCTTCCATAGTAACCACATCTTCTAAAAGATCTGCAATCTTGCTATCCTTTATCCCTTGCTGCCTTCGAAGCTCACGAACCTGCAAACCTCGCTCCATAGCCTTCAATTTCCAATTACGCCGACTTTCCATAATGTTTAAAGACATTTTCAGCCCATCTATCCAGAAGTTGTGCACTGAGTGAATTATCTTTCAAAAGAAAGTAATATGACATGTGGGCTTAGGAGTCACCTAGTAGTTTGGGATCAGAAATGCGGCCAAATCCTGGGAAAACAGCGATCAGCTTAAGCGACTAGTTTTCGACGGCCTAGTTCCACTCCCTCTCTTGATTTTATCCATAGCTTTCATCCAGAAATGATATCCGAATCCCCCTACTGTATGAATCAAAGCTTTGAAGGACATT
>CAIMVM010000048.1 GCA_903844895.1 uncultured Pseudomonadota bacterium | reverse complement strand
TTTGTTTGTATGCAAACTCAACTTCTTCGCCAAATTGTTTAGGATGGGACTTGAATTTCAGATATTCGGCGCGGCGTAGTAAATTCAAGACGTAGGCATCTGGATAGATCGCCTTTAGAAACGTCGATTTCCCTGTCTGGCACGGGCCAAACAGAAAAACACTCTTTCTTTCCAAGATTGAGGTGAGTTTAAGTATGCGATGATACTTCGGCTTCCCCTATTTGATGAGAATCAGCATCTATGACGCCATTTATGATGATAATCGGCAACTCGATTGCCGATTATGATATTTCTCACTTGCCGAGGGCAGTTTTGCATGAAGTTTTTGTAAAAAAGACAATTTTATCGTATAGTTGCGAACTTAGCTCAGGGCGTGGTGTTGGCAGCTTCCTTGGGCCGACATTTTGCCTACCGAGTCCTATCATAGTTAGAGTATGGAAACACACTCTGGGGCTTGGGGGATGGATTCAAAGATATTCCTCTATCAATAGAAGCGAAAAGTCTTCTGCGGTACATTTCGAGATCGCTTGGGTGCGTAAGCGTGTAGGCTATAATCAAGACTTACTGCGCGCCTATATTCCCCATCAGACGTTATATTTAAGCGCACATACAAAGAAACCACTTCTGGCCGTTGGACGCGTGGAGGTTCAGTCTGGCGAATATTCGGTGGTAAATTGCTATATTGTTCTGACACACCACACGCCTAAGTTTTTGGTAAGCTGCTTCAGGCCCAACTTTATGCTCACCAAAACTTGAATAATTTCATGTTTTTGCTATCAAAAAATTGAGTAATTTCATATTTATGCTACCATAAAGGTGGTATTTTTTAATTGAAGTAAGTAATTATAGGTGGTTATGGAGAGATCGCTCACAACCGAACTAAATGTATGGGCAGCAAGTATCTCCCGCAAGCCGCTCATCGTTCTTGGGGCTCGACAGGTTGGCAAGACCTATCTTTTACGCGAATTTGGTCGCCAAAAATTTTCGCGGGTTCATGAATAGACTTCTTTTGAAACCTATTTTTTAATCATTTCTTTGACCGATTTCAACATTGTAGATGCCAGCAATTAGATTTATTCGCAGCCCGAATCTTTTTCGGTGATTTCGGTAGCGATCAGAAACAATTTTAAATCTCTTAAGCCTTGCGTTCACATTTTCTATTGCGACTCGTTTAGTTGAAATTTCTCTATTGTGACGCTTGTCATCTTTGGTAAGTGGCTTTTTCTTCGATCTTTTCTTGGGAATCTGCGACTTTGCATGGATCTTTTGAATACCTGTGTAGCCGCTATCGACCATAGCCTCGGTGTCTTGGTGGATGGGAAGCTTGGTTCGTTTAAATAATTTGAAATCGTGCTCTCTTCCACGCCCCGTTTGGACGCTGATAATCGTTGAGGTTTGAGCATCCAGAACGATCTGATTCTTAATGGTATGGCGCTTCTTCTTTCCCGAGTAGTATCGTTTCTGACGATTGTTGCGGTTCTTTGTTTTTCTCCCATTTCTGACTTTTTTTTGGCCTGCAGATCGGAGACTCTGTGACATCAATGAGAATTAAGTCATATTTTCGACGGCCCTCTCGTAATGCCTTCTTGCCAGGTAATGAGAAAACTCCGCTGCCAATTAGAGTGTCCTCGATCCAACGGCAAGTCGACCATGCTGCAGATTCAGACAATCCGTAGCTACCTCCCAGGTGAAAGTAAGTGCGATATTCCCGTAAATACTCCAGCGCCATGAGCAATTGATCTTCCACGCAAAGCTTCGGAGGCCTAGAACCACGCTTTTTCTTGGCTGAGCTAGCGGGGAGCAAAACTGTAAGCATTAAATCAAAGGTGCTCCGCCTCACTCCAGTAAGACGAAAAAAATCATTGCCTGATAGCTTCTGGATTTCGCTAAATTTTGACCGCTCCATGGCCTATTCCCCCGAAACTAAATGTAGAAATTTTAATTTTTGGAATTATACCACGTGTGTAAAAAATAGGTTTCAAAAGAAGTCTACTTTAATAATACTTTAATGGCGCAACTTTAATGGGACAATTTTTTACAGCAGGTTTAAGGCCAGTTCTACCAGAGTCCCTATGCATAAAG
>CAIMVM010000047.1 GCA_903844895.1 uncultured Pseudomonadota bacterium | reverse complement strand
CTAGCGCTGCTGGGTCTGAGTTAATTGTGCTCGGATCGAATGCAGCGTATCCACGCTGATTAAACGCCCGTCCAAGAACAGGGTTTGAACTGCGCATATCTTTGTTCTCCTTTTGTAGGGCCACCAGAGCTTCTGGTGGTTGTGGTGCAGGCCAATCGTACGGTTAGTGACGGGTTACGGCTAAGTAAGTGCACGCTCAGATGCTTAAAATGCGCTTAGAGCTGGTGCCCCCGGTCGGACTCGAACCGACACTGGAAGGATTTTAAGTCCTCTTGGGCCGAGACTGAGATCCCAGAGCTTTGGGATTATGAGCCAAACAAAATTACTAGGCGATTAGTGGAGAATCCTTAGATGGAGTCATAGCAAGAGACACAGGTGTCCCTATTTTTACCATTAGGTGTCTGGCAATATCCACAGATTTTGTAGTGCGGAGAAACTGTAAAACTCACGGAACCACACTGTGGACATTTTTTTCGACTTGCAGGAAATCGATCTAATCCGCACTCAGCACATATGTGACCAGAAACGGTCGACTTTTGTCGCGTGGTTTGATCGTTGTTCTCAAGGGTAGAACTCTGTTTTTCTGAGTTTAAAATTATTCTCCAGAGCAAGGCAGTGATAATTCCCAGAGCAGGTATTAAGATGTTGAATTTCGAATCCATACTGTAAGTGTAGTCAATAACTAGCAAAGAAGGGATGACCGAGGGCTGTAACCCAATGGCAGAGACAGAATGGCGAAAGTTATGCTCGAGCTAAGTCTCATTAGCTAGAACTAAGCATTTGCCGTGCTTGGTTTTGCAAACTCTTGAACAATGCATTTGATTTATCTATGCTAAATAGGTGAGTTTGAAACCATCTGAAGCAAAAGACCTAAATACTTTCTGGCGTACCTTGTCTGACATCAAGAAATTGATGAAATACTCTGATCACGAACTTGAGCCGCAATTTGATCCTTTTGATCGTAAATTATTAAAAGACTTAGATTTTGAAGTCATTCACGAGGTTTTGGAAATGTGGTACGACCAGGATGATTTTCCTCTTAAAACTCTGATAACTCGCAACATTGAAAATTCAAATCTCACAAAATTTGTGAATTTCTACATTTATTTTAGAATTGAGCAAATTGCGCAGGACCTGATTGAGGGAGTTGATCAAACTAAAGAAGAGCGCACGGAAGATTTTGCCTTCTATGACCTGCTATATGGTTACAAATACTTGGATAAACGGGTTAAAAAGGTTTGCGAGAGTGTTTCTGAGTCTGTAGAAAACTCACGAGGTTGGTTTCTAATGGATGACGATACCTTTATTTCCTTGCTTACCGAAGTAGTTGAAGAGTCGAAGCCTAAAAAGAATAAAAAGAATTAAGAAAAACTACACTGTTACAAATAACTACAACTAGTAGGATTCGAGAATCGCCTTTCGCTTTGCTTGATACTCATCCTCTGTGATCACACCTGATTCTTTAAGACGACTAATCTCATTGAGCCTAAACTCAAGAGATTTTGGCTCTTCAGAATTAGACGCAAGAGGTTTTTGCTCTTCAGAATTAGACTCCCAGCTGAACCTAGGCATTTTGTCTGGGCATTGCAAACAAGCTTGTGCATCGAGTGGCACTCGTGCAGAGCAATAACCACATCTCTTCATCTGTCCAGCAAATTGTGGTTTGGGTTTTCCCGAGTAACTGATTTGATTCGTAGTACTCGAACTATTTGTGGAATTTTCATTGAATTTGTAAAGCAAACCTATGATTGTCACAAGGAGGCCAACAAAAAGTGGCGCGTACCTATCCATAAAAAGAGGGTACTTTTCTTTAGGTCCCTTGGCTATCCCAGGCCCGAGTCATGCGTCGTTTGGTGCCCCCGGTCGGACTCGAACCG
>CAIMVM010000046.1 GCA_903844895.1 uncultured Pseudomonadota bacterium | reverse complement strand
TTTAACCTCTTCCTCACAATGCCCCGTCGCATCAATGGGGCCAATTCCAGGGAGTAGATTAAAAATAATCGGCTGAGCATATACTTTGGGCACAGGATCTTGAAAACGAAGGTGGCTGGAAACCTGGTCAGCCAACTCACTGATGCCTTTTTGGCCGGTTCCAGAAACTGACTGATATGTGGAAACTTGCACCATATCTAAGCCAAAAGCCTTTTGCAAAGGGGCAAGGCTCACAACCATTTGAATGGTAGAGCAGTTGGGGTTGGCAATGATCCGTCCTTTATAGGAATCCAGCACGGAGGCATTAACCTCAGGAACCACTAATGCGATAGATGGGTCTTGACGCCAAGCTGACGAATTGTCAATTACTGTAACTCCTATTTCCGCCAATTTGGGTGAATTCTCTTTAGAAAAAGAGCCACCAGCACTCATCAAAGCATAGTCATAGCCTTTAAGTTTCTCAACCGCAAAGGCCTTCACTGTGTGCCTCACTCCCCTGAACTCTACCGTTTGTCCTTCAGAGCGAGCAGAAGCAAAAAAACCTACTTCTACATCTTTAATATTTGACTCTTGCAAATCTTCCAACATCTCTCGACCGACAGCACCAGTGGCACCTAAAATTGCAATTTTCATAATTCCCCCTAAATTATTGATGTTCTTCCGAGGACTCTTCGTCATCGGCCTGGAATATATCGTCATCCTCTACAGCTTTCTTCCAACCCAATAGCCACTCTAAAGGACCAGTAAGAGCGTAACCGAAAAATAGTAAAAAGCTGAAAAGCTCTGGTTCATAAGCAATAAAACCTATAAATATGATCGCAATCACTAAAAGTCTAAAGGGTTTTATATTTTTAAATTTAAGGGCTTTATGAGAACGGAATGTCACGTTGCTCACCATTAAAAATGCAAGTAGGGGTGCCGCTAAAAGTAAAAAAAACATTTGGATGTCGGCATGAAGAACAATAGGAGAAATATACTGCTGCAAAAGTCCATCATTGGAAAGTGTGCGAAGATGTGTACTAAGAGCGACAAAGGCAGCTGGAACTGCACCAGCCATCGGCGTTGGAAGACCGGTAAAATCGCCATTCGCTTTACCGATGGAACTTTGAACATTAAAACGAGCTAATCGCAGAGCGCCGCATGCAAGAAATACAAAACAAAGAATCCAACCGATTCTACCAAAATCTTTGAGACTATATTGATACATCAAAATAGCCGGCGCCAAGCAAAATGACATCAGATCACAAAGTGAGTCATATTGAACTCCGAATTCTGAAGACGTATTTGTTAGTCTCGCCACCCTACCATCTAGCACGTCAAAAATTGATGCCAAAAAAATGGAAGCTGCCGCCCAGCCAAACTTGCCTTGGAGAGATTCCACAACTGATAAGAAACCAAAAAAAAGATTCCCGGTAGTGATGAGGTTTGGAAGTATATAGATAGCTGCACCCAATTTGGGACGTTTTATGATGGAATTAGCCAAGAAATGACTCCTGATTTTTAATTAGTTTTTCTTCCGCAGTAGATAACTTCAAATAGCGTGGGCTTGGGAACTCAGTGCTCCATTGAAAATCTGGTTGATTTAACGTTGCAAGCAGGCCTAGAAGGGTATAGCTCCTTAAACTTTCAAGCGCCACATAGGGAACTCCCGCCTGACTTAAATCAGATTCGATCTCAGGCCAATGAGATGCTAAGTAGACATCTCCTTCTTCTAAAAAAGGCTTAAATTCGCTCCTCTCAAAAGGAAACTCAGAATAGTCTTGCAAACTACTTTTAGCCCAGAATCCGTGGGAACTCGTAACTTTCAATAAAACCTGCGACTTCTCTTTTTGTACTCCTAGACAACCTAACCAAAGTGCCGAAAATCCCGCAACGAACATAGGGCTCTCTATAGAAAAGAAACCAAATGCCCATGCCATGGCAACTTTGATTCCAGTAAAACTGCCTGGCCCAGTTCCAACAGCTAAATACTTGATTTGGTCTGGTTTTAGTCCAATTTTATGGAGCATGGAATTTAAAATACTATTGATCTGATTCGAAGCCCCAAGCGTGTTATCGTGATACTCGGACATCACAGACCAATTTCCAGCTGAGGCTCGACCTAAAACTACAATCGACAACCCGGGCAAAGAAGCATCCATCCAAAGTCCATAATGCATCATGGCGTCCCCTTCAGAAAAGAACCCCAAAAACGCCCAATGTCATTATAGGTAGACAAAACCACTAATGCCAAAACAAATGCAAACCCGATTTTTTGATAGTTTTCCATAGCTTCGATACTGAGTGGCTTTTTCCGAATGGCCTCTATGGACTGCATGACTAAGTGCCCACCATCTAAAACGGGAATGGGAAACAAATTTATTAAAAAAAGATTAATGGAGATCATCGCCATAGTTGTGAGGTAAACAAAAATCCCTGCTTCAGCAGACTCTTTTGCTGCTTTTGCAATAAGCATAGGACCTCCAAGCGCTTGAAGGGGGACCTTACCCGTAAAGAGCCCTACTAAACTACCAAAAATAGTCTTTGTAGCATGGAACGTCCTCTTCATCCCATATTCCAAGCTAGCAAGCCCCGAATAAGCTTCGGTAACCCGTTCTTCAGAAGTTGTTCCCCCCTTGATTTTACCTGGTAGAATGTAAACGGTTTCTTTACCCTTTGCTTTTTGAAGCTCTGTGGGCCTTAACTTGACATCTAACGTGATTTTCTTTCCATCCCTAAGTAGATCCATGCTGACTACTGGGTTCTTGTTTTCCATTGCTTTTTCAGAAAGGTCAAACATATCGGCTATGGGAAGTGTAGCGAACGACAAAATAAAGTCGCCTTTTTCTAGGCCACTACCCTCAGTTACCTCATCGACCAATAAAGATCCGTCTTCCACACCTAGATGCTTCATCACCAATCTACCCTTTTCAAAATGACCTAAATCACCTTGATTCAAAGTAGATTTCTCCAAAACCTGTTCAAGCTCTTGGACACTCACAGACACATTTACAAGACGAGTTTCTTCAGCGTTCTTTACCCTGAATCCGATAGAACTACTTTCATGAAAGGCTTGGGAAGCCATCATCAAAAGTCCGTTCCAATCCGAAACGTCTTTCTTTATAGTGTCTCCTGATGCGTCCTTTTTTAAATATTCGAGTGCCAATATCTCGTCGCCAGTCTTCAAACCTGATTTTGCCGCAAGACTTTCTGGCAAAACCCCAATGAACCTTGGCAAAACAGCCGGGCTCACGCCTATTCGACCAACTTTTACTTTGGCACCATTAAGATCTTCATCTTGCTTAGCTTCAGGTTGCATCACAACGCGTTTTTCTAAACCATCTCGCAACATTAAAACTTCAATTGGCTTTTGATGCTTTTCGGAAACATTGACCAACAAATCATCCCAATGATTTACGGGAACACCATCTACCTGAATGATTTTGTCGCCGGGAAGCAGCCCTGCTAGATGGGCAGGACTTCCAGGTCTCACGTGGCCGAGCACTGAGGTTGCATGGTCAATTCCATGTATGCCTACTGCAACAAAAACAACATAGGCAAGAAGTAAATTAGCGAATGGACCTGCGAAAGTCATCAAAGCTCGTTTCCAAACCGCAAAATTAGCTAACTCGCGCCCTTCAAACTCTTTGGGTACCGCCTCACCTGGAAAGGCTCCCACAAATTTAACAAAACCACCCAAAGGTAGAAGGGAAATTTGATAGGTTGTTTCACCTCTCTTAAATCCAAAAATCTTAGGGCCAAATCCAATCGAGAAGGTCTCTATCCCGAAGCCAAAATACTTACCCACAAGATAGTGCCCTAACTCATGAACAAATATAAGTATGCCTATTAAAAGCAAAATCGAGATTACGGGATTCGAAAAGAATGAAGCCATAGTTTCCTCTACTTTGGTAGCAAAAAGTTATAAACAAAAACCCACACCACCGGAGCTGCTATAATTATGGCATCAACTCGATCTAAGAATCCACCATGACCTGGAAAAATAACGCCAGAATCTTTTACACCAGCAAAACGTTTAAAACCTGATTCCAACAAGTCGCCCAATATCCCAGCAATTCCCCCAAACAAGGCCGTAACGCCAACTAAAAAATCGGTGCCCAGGGTCTGGCCATAGTAATGATTGAGTGCAAGTGATGACAAAATTGCAGTCAAAATTCCAAAAAAAGCCCCCTCCCAAGTTTTCTTAGGCGAAAGATTTGGAGCTAACTTTCGCTTTCCAAATGCTCTCCCTCCAAAATAGGCTCCTGTATCACAACCCATTACAATCGTAAAAAGTAAGAACAGATATACTGACTTTTCCTTTAAAATATATAAGTCCCACACCGCTAACCATGGCACTACAGCATACCCCATCGTCACCAAAAGTCCTATGGTTCGTATCATGGAACGATCAATTGAATTCGCGGTGAAAACTCCCACAAGCATTAAAACGACAAAACCAAGGGCAATGCCACTGCGACCGGTGTCATAGTCGCCTTGCGTCGCTATAAAAAACAAAATAACGGAAATGACAATTCCAGCTAGATACCAGAATGTCCCAACAATTTTCTTGGAACGGTGCTCTTCCCCTAAAATCTTTGCCTCCAGAGAAGGCACTACCATAGACGAAAGTTCATGGACGGATATGGCGACGCAAGCTAAGAAAACAGCCAACATTTGCCACCTCTCACCTCGGACGATAACCCATAGCAACATTGGCAGCGCTAAAGCTGCGGTGAGGACGCGTTGAATAAGCATTAATGTTCCTCTCGCTTTAGTTCTTCCAGTTCCTCTAAAGTTAGAGGTCGACTCGCCTCTCTTATCAAGCCAAATCGCCTTTGGCGGCTCTGAAAAGACTGAACAGCCTCTAAAAAATGAGTTTCTGAAAAATCTGGCCAACTTGACTTACAAAAGTACATCTCTGAGTAGGCATGTTGCCAAAGTAAAAAATTAGAGAGCCGCAATTCCCCACTGGTTCTAATCATCAAGTCGGGATCCGGCATTCCAGCCGTCCACAAATAATTGCCAATCAATTCTGCAGATATTTGCGAAGACGTTAGCTGCCCAGCTTCAATCTTGCTCGCTATTTTTTTAAATGCTTCAGATAACTCGCTTCTCCCGCCATAGGATAAGCAAAGTGTCAAAACCATTTGAGAGTTCCCAGAAAGCTGAAGGATGGCTTGATCTAGGATTTTTTTAGTTCTCTCTGGTAGCCTATGGAGTTCTCCAATGGCATTCAATCGAATGCCATTTTGATTCAAATTGCTCAGTTCTCGATTTATGTACTTTTCCAAGAGGTCCATAACTGCTGAAACCTCATATGCCGGCCTGCCCCAATTTTCATCACTAAAGGCATATAGGGTCAAATACTTAACCCCTAATTTCCTAGCCGTTTCAACGGCCCGACGAACTGCAAGCGCACCCTTATGATGACCAAAGACTCTAGGGCGAAACCTTGCGCCTGCCCACCTGCCATTGCCATCCATAATAATAGAGACATGTTGGGGAATTTCGCCCGAAGCTTGAACGCTTTCTGGGGTCAAAATAGTGTTTTCCTGCAATAGAGTCTCCTAAGCCCGCCGTAATGTAGCTCCGCTCAAAACTAACTCATTTTTATAGCAGAAACCTCAAATTACTCAACTATCAATCAAAGCGCACCTTCATGAGCAAGTTCCATCCTAAAAAAAATGCATTTTTTGATAAAAATGAGCCTATGCCTTAAAAACAGCTTGGCTAGCAGTTTTTATGCGAAAATTAAGACATCGCTATGCTTCCAATGCACATTGCTCCTTTCGCCTAAATTGGACCGAAAGATCTGGGAAAACGCTTGATCAAGCGTAGCCCTTTCTAAATGACTTTAGACTTAAATGTTTGGACTGCAGATTCAAATTGAGAATGTTTCCCTAGCAGTTTGCTTCTTTCACAAATTCCCTGCAAAGTCATAGCGGCATCCACTTCGGCTCATACTCGCTTCGATCCCTATCTCAGTCAGTATATCTTGAAAGTCGTAGCATGCGTAGTTACTACCACGATCGGAGTGAAACATAAGCCATTCCTTAATTTTTTGCGTTCTTACAGCCATATTTAACCCTGCCATAGTGAGGAAGCGGTCATTCCTAGCATACATTCTTAGCATACATAGCCCAACCGACTATCTTCCTTGTGCACAGGTCAAGAACAGCTGCGAGATAAAGCCACCCCTCGCCAGTCTCTATAAATGTAACCTCTCCTACCCATTTCGTATTGGGACGCTCAGCCTCAAACTCTTGGTTGAGTTTGTTGGTAGCAATGGGAAACTTGTGTTTTGAATCCGTTGTTGCTCCTTTAAACTTCTTAGCTGCTTTTGGTCTCAATCCTAGATTCCGCATGAGCCTGGCTACTTTCTCCTTTCCAATTTTAAAGCCTCGAGCCAAAAGCGCATGGAGCATCCTTGGCGCTCCATAGGTTTGTCTGGATTTCTTAAAAATGTCTTGCATAGCTTCCTTAAGAAACTCGAATCTTTGGTCTTTTTCAATGGGATCCCGGGTCAACCCATCGTAAAATCCACGGCGAGAAGCATCTAGAACTTCACACATGATAGCTATTTCAAACGCTTCCCTATGGTCTCTTATAAAGGCGTATTTCACTTCGGGACGTCCAAGCAATACGCCATTGCCTTTTTTAGTATTTCTCGCTCCTGGGTTAAGCGCTTTACTTGTCGTTCAAGGTCTGCAGAT
>CAIMVM010000045.1 GCA_903844895.1 uncultured Pseudomonadota bacterium | reverse complement strand
TGGCGGAAGCCTTGGAGCAGTTGGGCGTTTTGTATTATATCGGTGGGTCAGTGGCTAGCTCTGCTTATGGAATAGCTCGTTCGACACTTGATGTTGATATGGTGTCAGCGCTTAGTCTTGAGCATATCCCTCAACTTGTGGAAGCACTCAAAAATAAATATTACATCAGCGAAGACTCTATGGCGGATGCCCTGCGTTAGTTCATGAGATTTGTGAAATTGGTATGCAAATTTTTGTTCCGTGGGCAACCGTTGATTGAGTAATCTCCGTAGGTTGCAAGAACATTTTACGACTTTTTAAGAGAGGTATTCCAACTCCCTAACTCAACGAGAATAGGCTAGGCAGGGAGTGCGCCGGACTGCTTTCTTGGTTTCAATCCTTAGTTGCCTTGCCGCTACTATTTCCTTTCTTAGTTCAGTTTTTATTCTTCTGTCCAGCTACCTGTGATGATTTCTTCTGGAGTAGCCCCTTTCAAAGCTGAATGGGGAATACAAGTGCTGCTTTCATTGAGATAAAAATTAGTACTTTTTACTAGCGAGTCAAAATTAGACAAGAGAATGGTAAACAAATACCGGTGTTTCTTTCTATGAAAAAGCATTTCTACCATTGAGTTACTTTGTTCGATATCGATCTGGGCTATCGTCATTGAAATCGACCCTGAATCAACAAGCACATCTACTTTTTCGTTGATGTTCTCACATCCGCCATCAACTAGAACATTTGGTTTGCCTTCTAGTTCCAACGCCCTAGATTTTACTAAAGCTTCCTCTATAAGTTCTTTGGTTCTGGCTCCACTGTAATCTCTAGATACTTTCCGCCCTAGGGCGAACCTCGAACAACGGCCGATAATGCATTGGACACATGCCTTGGTGCCATCAAAAAGCCTCAGAATGGTTTGGTCTAAATGCCTAATTTGAACTGATGCAGAAGCCCTAATGCTAATCTTTGGCTTAGGGGATAGATTCGAACTCTAATTTTTTGAGACCAAGCTCCCGAATCACTCGTGACCAGGTTGAAGGAGGCGCCATCACTTGGCCGGTCTTTTTTCCATGCCAGCTTAAAGCCTGAATATATTTCAGAGCGGATCATTTGAGTGGGAGAAACTCAAGCGCAGCTTGGTCTATCTTCAAGTAAACATTTCACCTAGCGTTTTAACCAGTTGTGAAATCTGGCAGTAGAAAGTCCTATCGCCGCAAGACACTCCGAAAGAGGAATCGAATCAGAGGCAGCTTTAATTGCAGTGAGAATCGTCTCTTTAGCTCCTGAGGAGGGAAGTCTTTTATACTGAATTCGAAAACCAAAAAATTTTATTGTAGTCAATGCGAGTCCATGTTCAGCAGTGACCGCCGCAAACTTTGCTTTTAAAGCCATATTTTCTGAGATAAGCGCGGACGTACTTAACTCGAGTTCGGGAATCGAAAAGAAGTCCCTTACTCCATTCTTCTTCCACTCCCTAAGAGTTAGTAGTGAAATCCCAAACTTTAAGAACATTAGAAATGTCGTCAAAAGCTGCGACAAGACTTTTAAGCTGGGGTCATAACGCCGGTACTCTGATCTTTCCATGGAATCTAGTCCTACTAAATTGCATTAGAAAGCCTATTGGATGGATCGAGCTGTTTGTTAGAGCCAGGGGTAATTCTCTGAAATTATTGGGATATGTGGAGATTTGGAGCGGGCTGTTAATTTGGCATGAACCCCAATTTACACGCCTTTAAACTGGAGTTGATGCCAAATTAGTGATAGATTGGCTAGAGGACTTGCTCCATAAGTGGGGAACTAATATGCCATGGAACAAACGCTATCTCGAACAGGAAATTGAATCTGTCTTAGGTTCCAAGAAGATGGTTTTTGTGGGCGGTCCAAGACAAGTCGGCAAAACCACAATGTGTTTTAACTTCTTAAGTCCCAACGCCGCTGAACGTTCACCAGGCTATTTGAACTGGGACAACCCTGAAGTCGCAAGGGCCATTCTACAAATGAAGCTGCCTCCGGATCAGACCACATTGGTTTTTGACGAAATTCATAAATATGTCCGCTGGCGGAATCTCATAAAAGGGATTTATGACACCAATAAGTCGTTTGTAAAGATTTTAGTGACAGGTTCGGCCAGATTGGACTACTACCGAAAAGGCGGCGACTCTTTGGCTAACCGGTATCGGTACTTTCGCTTGCACCCTTTTTCCATAACTGAGATGAGCAAAACTCCAACTGAGGCAGATCTAAAGGCGCTCTTTGAGTTTGGTGGTTTTCCTGAACCACTCTTATCGCAAGACAAAAGGCTTCACCGTATTTGGCAAAGAGACCGAATTTCACGAGTGGTCAAGCAAGACTTACGGGACCTAGAGTATGTGCGTGAAATTTCCCTTATTGAGCGATTAGTCGACATCCTTCCAAGTCGCGTTGGTTCGGTGCTCTCAGTCAACAGCTTAAGAGAAGATATTTCCGTTGACCATAAATCTGTGGAACGGTGGCTCACCATTTTGGAGAATCTCTACTACTGCTTTAGAATTCTGCCCTATGGTCCCCCAAAAATTAAGGCCGTCAAAAAAGAACGTAAGTTGTTTCTTTGGGATTGGTCAGAGGTCGAAAGCGAAGGACACAGATTTGAAAATATGGTGGCTTCCCATCTATTAAAATATTGCCATTGGATCGAAGATTTTGAAGGGCACGAAATGGAATTGCGATTCCTCCGGGACGTGGAGAAACGTGAACTCGATTTTATAGTTCTTAAAAATGGTGCTCCTGAATTTGCGGTCGAGTGTAAGGTTGGGGAGAGATCTATTAGCCCCTATCTCAAATACTTTTCCGAACGTATCGAAATCCCCAAATTCTATCAAGTCCATATGGGAAGTAAGCATTTTCAGACTGAAAAGATTGAAGTCATTCCTTTTATTAAATTTTGCCAGAAGCTAGGAATTCCTTGACATGGTGAACTTTAGTGTGCGCATAAAGATGGACCTATCCTAACAGTGCCGACACTGAGTCATATCGGCCTGAAAAACTTTAGTCAGCATCTTGCGCCAGCTAGATTTTTTGATGGGATAAGCTTCTGCACATGTGTTGTTGACGGGCCAGCCTTTCTTTTCCTCTGGTTTTAAGAACAACCTCACTTCGGTGGGATGAGTTAGGGGCAAAAATACCACAATGCCAATGCTTAACTGCTTCAGCCCCATTCTACTGATGCAACAGCTTTGTTTTAGCAATTGAGATCTTTCGTTTTTGCTGTCCTGAAGTGAGCTGCCAATTTACGCATAAGGCAGACAAGCAATGATAGACTTTGCTACACGCCGGTATGCCTGATAGTTCCATCAAGAAACTCGGACAGCTTGGCAGCCATCTCTTTGGCATTCTTGGGACATCTCTTCTGCATCCTCAGCAATGTCACCACACCATTTGGAGAGAACTCTAGAGGCGCTTGTTAATTCCAACGGGATGACCCACCTTTTTTTAAGGAGGAGACTTACGACAATTTCCTCTAAGTTCTTGGATAAAGAGAATTCATCGCTAGAGCCGTCATGTGCCAAAATGAACACGTCACTTGAATTAGGAAGACTCACGGAAATCTCAGTCACGTCCAGATTAAATCGCAACAATTCCAGGACAACGGAGGCTCTAATTCCGGGTTGAGTTCCCCAGTCTGACGAGGACTATGCCACGGAATTCTTTTTTTGGTCTTTCTTAGGAAGAGCAGACCCACTGTTTTGAAAAACAAGGTGCGTTGTGGGATGCCTTGCTATTTCAACATCTGTGGTCTTTCGAAACAGGCATGCGACAGCATTTTCTGCGATGGGAGTTTGAGTAACTGTAGCAATACTTGAAACGATCTTGCCTTCGTTGTGTCTATTGTCAGAACACCCAACAAAACCAAATGATATCACCGCTAGTGTTGAAGTGCTTGTCACATGCGCTTTCTTCACATTGACTAAAAGTACTTCAGGCGCCGAAGGAAAGCCGCCCGTCGAAATGCAACGCAAATAGATCTAAGGATTCAGCCCTTCAATGCTTAGAGTCCGATTCAGATAAGCTGGGACAATACCGCTATGAAAGCGAATTCGATCCCGTGCTTGTCGAGTCGCTCTTCGATTCGCTCTTCGATTCGCTCGTCGAGTCGCTCTTCGAGTCACTTGTCATTGACCTTTGGCTTGTTTATTGTGATGGGTCCAATTTCTGTCTGGAGGTCTCTTTCAGGGTGGTGCCCGTTACGAACCACAGTTCTCCGGCCCTCGCTGTCCACACAGGATTTGTGGTGCTCAACCTAGGCGGCGACTTCGCTCTCAATGGCATCTTGTAGCATCTTCTTTGCGCCCTGCCTCAATAGCGAGGTCAACTCATCCTCACCCTCCAGCCTGAATCAAATGCAATGACCTTTCTGTTACTGATATCCTCTTTCATAGCGTACTTTTTCGAAACATTTTAGATGTTTGTTTGTAGGTTTAGAATACGCAGTTCTTCAAGCCTCAACCGCTAAATATGAGCACATCTCTTTGAACGGTGGGTGAGAAAAACACTTTAATTATAGCGAAAAAACTTAGCTTGTGTGGTGTGAAATTTCACGCAGGTTCATTTCTCCACAGGGCGTTCAAAGGATTTCAAATCGATCTACTTATTGAGAGAGCCGATCATGCTCTCATTGTTGTTGAAGCGAAGTATGCTACATCCCCACTTAAAACAACTGTAGCTTCACAAGTTAACGAGAAGATCGATAGAATGATAGAAGCTTTTCCAAATTATAAAACTTACACTATTCGAAACTTTTTAGTTGTGAACGACGCCGCCTTTGTTCCCCTCGCGCTACGAGAACAGTTTGCCTTTATGATATCCGCTGAAGATTTCTTTGATACCTAGAAAATCGCCTATATACTTGCCTCAACCAGCAAAGTGTTTCCAGGTGGCATTTGAAGAATAGCCGCGTTGCAGTTGAAAAACCATGTTGCAAATGTTCTTTCATTTATATAGGAAATCTTACCATTGCCAGCACGGCGAGAGATATCTTGCCATGGCTAACAAAGTCAGAAGCTATTTAACTCATTTTAATATGTTAGAACTCTCATTTTTCAAGGGGCAGCCTTGAGAGATTTCTTTTTCAATCTTCGTTAGAAGTCATTAAGATTTTGGCTTTCAAATTTGGAATAAATGGCACCGGCGAATTGAGGGCCTATGGAGAGCGTTCTATAGTACTTAAGCTCTTCTAGGTCATAGTCGCTAGGATCGATGATATAACCTAGCCAATCATTTGTAAGACCAAAAATCATGGTTTGAACAAAATTCAATTGAGCTAGATAGTTTCTTATTTTATTCGTAACAGCAGGAAAAGCCTCACCAGGTAAAGTAGCTATGGCGAGATTTCCTATTTGAATGAGGGAAACTTCCGTATTGATAGAGTCGCTATCAGAGGGGCTTTTCATCTCCGGACGTTTTTCTAAAACGCGAAGTGCAAATCCTGTGGAGAAAAGTCTGTTTTTGTTTTGGCTTTTTATCTTTAAGGTCATGGAACTTAAATTGCTGCCTTCCACTTGAAGGGGATTTAAATTCTGGATGGCTTCAAAAAGCCTCTCCCCTTGACGACTAACCAGTCCGTAGTTTTGCGGGTCCTCAGCGGGGCTCCTTCTGCCATTTTGGAATATATCTGCGATCGGAGATAAATCCTTTTCTTTGTATGTTCCTCCAAGCGTGCCGCTAAAATAAAGGTGTATTCCAGGTGTTTTTTGCTTCATTAAGGATCGATAGGCTCCCGGAAAGTCTGCAGATAGCATCGTATTCTTCTGAGTAAGGATCGCAGGATGAGCCCCCCATTGTGCGACAGTTCCCAGTAATTGACCCTTTTTGTTTTCTATCTTTAGAAATGACAGTTGTGGATCGCTATCACTAAGCGGGCTATCGGGTTTGAGAAAAGAGGAAGCAAACAAGATTTTGGCGGACTCCATCTTGGCGATAGCACTGCAAATGGTAGATGCTATTTTTGTCTCTAGAAAGTTCATGTACGCGTCATTTCTTCCAGTAGACGGAAGGGGGCCCCATAGGCCTACAACGTCAGGGCTGTGGTGGGTATGAGTGGCTGATAAAAAGATCTGGGGGTTTCCGCAGGGACGGGTTTTAAGTGCAATTCGGTTTTTAAGGGAAGGAGACATTCCTACTAGGTCAGCTGTCGCCAAAACTACCACTTGCCCCTGTTCGTTTTGAAGGGCCATAGCGCCCGTTAACAAGGGGTCGTGAACGCCTTCACTCATGCGAAGAGAGCTTTTCAAAAAATAAGTACCGTATCCACCAAGGATCTGGGAGGTGGTAGGAGTGATGTCCCCCTCTGACATACCGATTTTCAATTCGGCCAAAGCACTGCTGCTCGTCATCGCAAAAAGGAAGAGAAGATGTTTCATCGGAATGGTTTCCTAAGGATTAGGGGACGTACTTTGATCTTAGCAGACCTCTGTGAACATGGAAATAGCCAGCGGAAAGATTCATCGGGCGCAGCAGCAGGTCTGGAATTGGAGGGATAGGTTGGGGCGGAGAGGGTATTGCAGGTTCTCTCTAAAACATAAATACGAACGTGGATATCAGCTTGAAGCTCCTTAATAGCATCCTCTAAATCGATATCTGTCTCACAACGGTCGGCTTACAAAAAGAATATTGTCGGGGACATTTCAGGCGTGGCAGCGCTTACATCTCAAAAAAACACGAAGCTCTCAAAAGCAAGGTTCTAAAGCATCGTGAGCTTAACTTAAAGAGTATGGCTCTCTAGAGAAGATTTTTGAGATCGATATTTCAAGAGCAGAAAATTAAGGAACGAGGCCTTATGGCCCCGTTTTCAGGTGAGACGTGTATGCTAGAAGTTTCCGGTTTTTTTGGGGGGCGACAGATATCTCAATTACAAGAAGTGCCTGTAGAGATAGCGCCCCCGGTGAAGTGGCGAAGGCCCAATTTGTCGTCATAGCTAATCGCCATGCTGCAAACACTTGATGGAGTGGCATCTTTCATGAAAGCAGCAACGGTTGCGGAATCTGGCGAGTCTTTGCTCCAGGTACTCGAGACATCCCAAGGCAAGGTGCCTTCTGGCTCCGTTGGTACTTTGAATCCCGCGCTGTTTGCCTTGGCATTCACATAGAATCCCGCTGCGCCTCCATTGTCATTCACGGTGAGTTTGATCTCTTCCGCGGTGGCAAGAACCCAGGTTGCCCCTGATTTTTTCATCCACTTATACGAGACACTTTCAATGGGTTGGGTTCGTCCTGCAGAACCGACGCCAGCTCCGGTAGTATTGAACTTGGTAAAGATCATCAGGGTATTGTCTGCTTCAAGCTTTGCCTTGGTCAGTGTGATGACGTTGGTAAACGTTAATACTTTTCCTCCAAATCCAAAGATGTAGTCCACAGCTGAGCCGCTGCTTCCAGGAAGTTCGGTTCCAGGAGTCTTATTGTCGGAACCCAAGGCAACAGCGTAGTTTGCGCCAAAACCACCATAAGAACCAAAAGAAAGTTCACTAAAATTAATGTTCGTCACATTGGTTACGGGGTGTTCGGCAGTGTCCACATATTTAAAAGAAACTCCAGACTTAAGAGTTTGGGTCGACGAGTCCACGTAGGATCCAGAATCAAAAGTTTTATTAAAAAATGCATAAGCGGAATTTAAATTATAGCGCGCGTCTGCTACATCACTCCCCGAATCTGCGAAGAACTGGTTGGTCATATCATCTACCGTAAGTTGAGTGGAGCCTGTAGTTCCTTTGAAGGTATTGGCGCGAATATGAAAGTCAATACCAAAGCTTTTTTTAGCCCCTGTGGAATCTGTCTCTAATTCATCGATGATGCCATTTCCATCAATATCAGGATTGGCATAGCGCAGAGATAAATCGTCGATAGCCCCCAGGTAAGAGGCTCCTGAGGCGGTTAGTCCCATATCAGAAAGGATCGTTTCATAGGCTGTTTCAGGTGAAGCCTCTTTTTTTGAGGTATCGATGGCGACTTTTCCAAGCGAAGTACTTCCTTTCTCTTTTAAGGGTGCTAAAGAGTCCAATGTCTGGTCCTTGAATATTCCAACGATCATTTCTTTTCCAACTTTAGTGCTATCGATAAATACCAAAGCATAAGGACGTCCTGGTTGAACATCCAATGTAAATGTGCCGTCTTTTACTTCGGAAACGGTACGCTCGGGTGCTGAGTTTGATGGATTTACCGCCATAACATGCGTTACGTTGCTTGAAGAAGTGAGTCCTCCAGCTTGAAGTGAGATCGACCCTCCAATAGTAAATGAAGCTGAATCATCAGTTGGTGGGGGTGTGTCTGTTTTTTTGGATTTTTTCTTTCCACATGCCATGACCGATACGCCGACAGTCAACATAAGGCCTCTAAGCCAATATTTTTGTTTCATAGAATTAATTTCTCCTTATTTATCGTGTACTTCATTTTAGTCTAAAAAAGAAAATCCTTCTCAGCTCCTATTAGGCAAAAAATGCAAAACATACGCTATGTTTGATTTAGGACTTTAGTCGCCGGCCCACTGAGTTTGGATTGGGATGAAGCAGTTTTTTGTTTTAGAATATTGCTTAATGATTGGCGGTGTTTAGCACTGTTGAAACGTATATATCTGTCTACTAAGGATGATATTTAGCTTCAAAATCCTCCGGTTAACGGTTCGGAGTTACACGTTTATCCCATCTCCCTATCAAGCCAAAGCAATGACCGGTGGATTTAATCTGGTTGCTTATCGTTGCTCTCCTCATGGCAGTATGTTCTCCCCCTATCGACAAGGCAAAGATCGTCAAATGAAGTTTCTTTAGGCTTGAAATCGCAGAAAACTGAGCCATTTGATACTAGTATCTCCAAATCCAAAAAGGAACATGGTTAGGTTGGATATAACAAAAAAGGCAATTATTTGCCTAGTTACCATCCTTGTGGCTCCTCAACTTGCTAGAAATATCAAAAGTATTGCAAATTGAGCCCCCCTTCTATCAATCGTCTAATTGGAAGCTGCCGCCAAGAGTCTGCTGATCGTGATGGGTTATGGAGTGAGTCAGATATACTTACATAGCTTTCAGTATTTCAAGAATATTTCAATTCTTACGGCGTCCATTACAGTGATGACGCAAAAATTATCATAAAGAAAGCGGAAAGCGTCGATTGGCATCAATAGATTTGAATAGTCTTAAGTGGAAGCCGGTATGTGTATGGATATATTTCATTCCTATTGAAGCTTAAATTGGAATTATTGGATTTGTGCCAAAAAAAACGGCTCGCAAAAGCAAGTTTGACTTCCTCACATTAGTGCCAGCCTAGCGTTTTAAAAAAGGTATTCAAGACGTTTGCGCGGCCCATATACATCGGGTTGGAAGCTACATGCATGGAAAACGCTAAGAAGCCAGGTTTTGGGTTTCCGAACTGGGCTTGTAGCTTTGCAGAGTCCTTGAAAGCCTCGTCGGCAAGATTTTGGAAGTCAAAATAGACATCCCATAAATTAGTGCCGTTGCGAAATGGAGTATGAGACTCCCAGTCAAGAAGTCTCAAAGGGATATTTGTATTGAGTACTTCGTCATGAGACATTACTGTTTCACCCCGGCGCAGTGCTTGCAACTCTCGACCATCGCTGTGAAAGCGCAATAGTCGAATCGATTCTTTGAGCTGCTTATCGAGCTTCGCAACTTCCGAAAGTTTCCCTGCTGCTAAGGCTGCTTCCTTTTGCTTGAGAGTATTGATAGCGGTTTCTGCAAGACCAGAGCGCGCCACATATTGCATGAGTTCTGGGATGCTAGCGCTTCCGCAGGAGTGAATCCGGCACAGAACTGACCATTCAAAGAAGTCTTCAATATGGACGTATACTCCATGGGCGGATTTCATTGCATTGGGACTGTCAGGGCCTAGGGAGCCTCCTGGACCAAAAGCAACATCTAGAAACGGGGCTCGCTTTTCGACTAAGTGTCCAAAAAATACATTGGCGTCCACAAAGGCATCGGGGAGTGGTTGGGGTCCGATTCCAAACTCTGCGCGGGTGAATGCTTTGAGATTTCGCTCATAGGCTACGGCTAACGTAATGTTCTCGGATTTGGCATATTTTTCTACTAGCTGCGCTGAAAATCTGCGCACAGCGATCTTTTCGGCGCCATCTCCAGCGATGGAATTCTTAAGTACTTCGAGCCCGGGTTTGTACTTGGCAGGGATTCCTTCTGGAAGAGACGCGGAAAGAAAATGATGCATTTTGAAAGCCCCATTGTCGATTTTGTTCAAGTTTGCAATTAGCGTCGGAATTTGACTTTTATTGTGTTTGATAATGTTTACAACCTCGGAAGAGTTTTCGAGGGGCAGCAAAAGGTTGACGCGTTTGCTGCTGCGTAAATCGTCTGACTTATTTGCGATTTCAGCCAACTATTTTGCTACTGCACTCCGATGTTTTGTTAGCCATTGCCAGAATTTTGGAATATTGACGGCATCGACCTCGCTAAGATTTCCCTCTTTGTCGGCAGGCTCGAGGCTTTTACAGGACGGAGTGAAGCTCAAAAGTAGGGCGGTCAGGATGATGTGATGAAGTTTCATAGTGATACCTCGAGGGTAATTGGTGATAAAAGCTGACGTCGAATTCCTATCGGATAGAATACACGATGGGCCTTTTTTAGAAAAGGTATAAACTTAAAAGACGACATTTTGGGGTGCAGGTCTAAGCCATATAATGCAAGTTTCGAATTTCGGGCGACAAGAACATCCTCCCTAGTAAAATAATGTCTAGTTGTTTTCTCGAAGATTTAAGGGGCAATAGTTAAAGCCTGGCTAGCGAGCGATTTTGCTCTCTCCAATTCTATTGTTTTTGCAGGGAAGGACGGTCGTTGAAGCGAACCACTCGAGATTGATCGTGTCTCGCCATTTTAAAACATTTGTCTGGTATTTGGACGGACTTTGCGCCCCATTTCCTAACTGAGAAATAATGGCAAATTTAAACGTTGATAGGGCGATTTTTTTTCATTTTTCGCCATTACTTTATCTAAAATATTAAATTTTCTACGACAGATTGCATCTCGATAAAATAACCATGGATCGTAATGACAAGCTTCGCTAAGGCCGAGGCGGTCTCTAGAGTTCCTACGATAATCTGGACAGGAATGGGGCGATAAGGCATAAAGGTTCCTAAGGTGCTCAGCAAATTGGGGCTATCGCTCATCAAGCCATATTTCAATTGAACAAAATTAAAACGACGTAACAATCCCCCAGCTCTTTGCCAGCTCTTTGCCAGCTCTTTGCCAGCTCTTTGCCAGCTCTTTGCCAGCTCTTTGCCAGCTCTTTGCCTGCTCTTTGCCTGCTCTTTGCTTGGTCTGAAAGGAAAGCTATTTGAATTTGGTAAGCTCATCTGTAAGACCCTCTCATTGCTTTGCTGTAAATCCGATAACACTCTAAGTAGTCAGAAGGTCTTGCAGTAGCTACATTGGAGCAATGATCGTACATGTATCTATTGACGCAAGCCCCAGTCGCAGACTTTATAAAATGAGCGAGGTGATACTCATGTCATCAAAATGGCTGAGAGCGACAAGATGGGTAAACCGCCGGCTTTTCCACTTGTATTCCTTTCCCGCGGTTGATAACGCTCTTAATCAAACATCAGCATTTAAAATCATGGTGGATGTCTCCTAAATCCCAGTGGCGTAAGCTACTCTCCGCTTAACTATTTGTTGCAGAAATTGCCCTATACAGAATAGCTAGGCCGATTTCGATAGGATTTAGAATAAGTAGATAATTAGGGGCTGTGTAAAAATAACTTTTCTTTCTTCATCTAGCTTTTTGCCTTGGGTTTTAGAGAATAGTTCCATTCACCGTGGAACTTATGCTTGATTAAGTTGATTTGGTCCATTTCTTTTTTGGAAACCTCAATACC
>CAIMVM010000044.1 GCA_903844895.1 uncultured Pseudomonadota bacterium | reverse complement strand
AGTAGGTACTTTGCACTCCTGGGTGAGGAGACATGAAACTGGAGAATGGTCGGTACCTCTAGAAACAGTAGAGGCAGTCAAAATAGACAAGACATCCACGTCTTCTAGTTTAAAGGCCCCTAGCATTTCTCAAAAACTCCATGAACAACTCGGTGCAGAGCAAAGGAGATCTGCAGACCTTGAACGACAAGTAAAGAGCTTAACCCAGGAGCGAGAAATACTAAAAAAGGCAATGGCGTATTGCTTGGACGTCCCGAACTGAAATACGCCTCTAAAAGAGATCAAGGGAAGCGTTTGAAATAGCTATCAAGTGTGAAGTTCTAGATGCCTCTCGCAGTGGATTTTACGATGGGTTGACCCGGGATCCCATTGCAAAAGACCTAAAGCTCGAGTCTCTTAAAGAGTCTATGAAGGACATTTTTACGAAATCAAGACAAACCTATGGGGCGCCAAGAATGCTCCATGCGCTAATGGCTCAAGGCTATAAAATTGGAAATCGTCTTTGTTAGTGGACCATGAACGAACAATATTGGTCAGCACTGTTGACTTAGAAATCATCATCCCTGCAATAAATTCTCTCACAAACTTCTTTGCAGGACGGTCATAAAATTTAGAAAGAAGAGAATTTACAAAGCAGTTCAATCTGTCTAAAAGCCACTGATTTCATGAGGGGTAACCCTTTCATATTTGCGCTAGATACAAGCATGATAGGACTTACACCGCGGAAATCAGCCCCTTATGTCAAGTCAAAATTTTGGGATTTTTCAGTCTGGTTTAAAATAGTCGACGGAAATATACTGAAGGTGTATCCCGAAAGAACATCTCAAACTGAGAATCTATGGCTTTAAATCCGCCAAAATAGGCCCTAGACAATTCCAAAACCTGTGAAAAAGCCTGCCATTTAAAGTCGCAACCTCAGGCTTGAAGGGTTCCTATTTTGAATTGCACTCCGTCCGCAAACTCCAGATATTTCATGGTAGTACTGGCAAATATTAAGCGCACTGGGCTAAAGCAGTTGACCAAAAACTTATGCAAAGTTGATCACCTGTCTTATAACTGCCTATAATTACAAGAGTGCCGATTGGTGTGTTAAAGGAGGCTTTACTTTTACCTGAGTTTTAATAAATCCACCTGAAGTTTGATTTTCATCTCGGCTTAAGCTTCTGTCCATAAAAATCCAACTGCAGTTAGATTTTTATGGACATACGGCCCTACTACTGAGAAAATCATACTAAAGTTGGATTTTGGAGGCTAGGCCATGTCCCGTGAGAAATCAGTGGAAACCCCAAAAAATATTGCGCATTTTGTAGAATGTGTCCGGCAAAGACGCAAAGCTCTAAAACTAACTCAGTCCGACCTTGCCGGCCTCTGCGGAATTACTAAAGAGGGGCTAAGCCGCATTGAACGTGGTGACGTCGAGCCCAAACTCGGAACCATTATGAAGCTGGTCAAGTTGCTAAGTGGCGATATCGAGGTAAAGTGGAAATGAAACAACGCAAACTCTATATCCATTATGATTCCAAATTAGTCGGAATACTGACCGAAGATGAAAATAGTCTGCTATGTTTTTCCTACGACTCAAACTGGACTGCTGACCAAGACGCCTTCCCGCTCAGCTTGGCCCTACCCCTCCGCGATGCTGCATACAAGGGTAAGGTAGTCGCATCTTTTTTTGAAAATTTAATCCCTGAAGGCGATCAACGTCGGCAAATCGAGCAAATAGCGGGGCTGCCAGCGGCCGATGACGCCGCCTATTTGGAACGATTTGGTGAAGACTGTGCGGGCGCATTGTCTATTTCTATTCATCAATTTCAACCTGCCCAACCTAAAGAGGCTCATGATAAGCATGTCCCTTACCAAACTATAGAAGAATCGATCAAGAAAGGCGTACCAGTAAGCACGATGCTGCTTCTGGATGGAGATTTTCCACCATTTTCGTTAGCTGGAGCTCAGGCCAAGTTTGCTTGTTGCATCCGTGAAGGCCAAATTTATCTACCGGGAGCAGGACGTCCTACCACTCACATCGTTAAGCTACCGATTCGATCTGGTGAAAAACTTTTGGACTCCGTCCTAAACGAATACCTTTCGATGCGTTTAGCCAAGCTATGTGGTTTGACGGTTCCAGACGTCATGATCCTTGGGGACAAAGTGCCACTTTTTGGAATAAAACGCTTTGATCGTGCAGCCAGCTCAAATCTGACTCGTCGCTTACACGCTCAAGATTTTTGCCAAGCACTTGGGATCCCCAGCAGAGAAAAATACGAAAGCCATGGTGGCCCGTCATTTGCCTCGTGCTATGGCTTAGTAAGGGAGCACTCAACTAATGCCGCTCACGATCTCTTAGGACTGATTGATTGGGTAGGCTTCAATCTTGCCCTCGGTAACAACGATAGCCATGCTAAAAACCTTTCCCTGATTTTGTCATCTGATGGCATAAAGCTAGCGCCATTTTATGATCTCGTCTGCACCGCTCTTTACCCTCAGTTTAGTTCGCAATTTGCCTTCCGATTTGCAGAGGTCCGCAGTTGGGACAAAATAACAAATGCACGTATTGATGTTTTTTCCAAACATTTAGGATTGCATGGAAATTTCGTGATTTCGCGCTGGATTATCCTTTTTGACAAATTAAACAAAGGTTTCCAGGAACTTTTCATAGAATGTTCTGTGGATAAGGCTCGAATTAAAACCCTTGAAAAAATCGGACTGGAAATCAGGAAACGCACTCAAAGCCTAGAAAAGGTTTTTCAAAAAATGTCTCCCAAAAAATAGATTTAGAACCTTCGTTGAGGATAGCGGAGAACACTCTGTCCGATTTTAGAGTAATTCCGAATTACTTGAAAACAGCCATCGTGCCTTTAATCAAAGCTATACGCTACCGGGCCCTTGACATTGGTCCGCATTTTACAAAAGGCAAGCCATGGCTTTTATGATTACGGGGATATTTTTCCCGCAGAAATGCTGAAATCTCTTCCGGTAAATGTATAAAGTGGATCTTCCGGAGATTTGTTTTTGTAACCAACACTGACAAAAACTACTGTTTCATGGGAAATGAAAAACTATTTCACAAAGCGAATTCTAGCGCTTAGAGTCACAACAGAGATGTGGGCACCGAATACCATAACGGTGCGCATCTGGACCAGCTTACTTCCCACTCTTGAAACGAGTGTATATGGGCCTGGTTCCAAGTTAAAAAACATACTTTTAGACATGACATCTGCAGAGCACTGCCAAGCCTTGCCTAAACTTCTTGAGTTGATGTCATATAGCTCGTAAGTCATTTTACTAGAGATAAGATCTTTAAAACCAACATCAAAAACTAAAATTGTCCCCTTAGCTCTGTCCTGCAATTGGTTGGCAAAACGTCCAAGGTCCTCAGAAAATTCACGGAGCTGAAGAAGTCAACCGACTCCTTACGGGAACAGCTGATGCTACAAAACAAACTGACTCATTCATTCTGGACCTAAAATCGCTGCAAAAGCTTACAATTGAGAAGAGTCTCTGCCTATCTATACAATGAATGAAGAGAATCAAATCATAAAATTTCTAGAGACTAATCGTAAAATGGAACCGGTAATCCAGGTCTTTATAAAGAATGAATTGGGAGAGGTCGTGGCAGAGGTTGAAAAAGTTCTTTCCGTTAGAGCTAAAAACAAAATATCTTAGGATCTCAGAAAAGCAATTTGTTTAAATCCCAGAGCACCCTGAATTGGAGCGAACTTTATTATAGAATCTGATCAAGAGCTACTGGATGTTCATTGCGTTTCGTCTACAATGTATTGGTAAGTAGCGCGGTGTCTAGTTCACAACCTTAGGCCAACTTCCGCGAATTGTTCCATGATGTGGTGTGTGGTGAGTCATTTTTAGGTTTGAGAGGTCTTTAAGCACGTCGCCATTCTTGTCAATAAAAAGACATCCCATGGCATTTGCAGGAACGCTTTTAAGAGTTTTTCTCGTCCTTTCTATGAGGGTCAGAAGTTCTTTTTTCAATTTTACAGGATCGACGGGTTTTGTCAGTGACTCGGCTGCGAGCTGATCGGGTGTGAATGTCATGTGACGCTGAATCATTTCAAGCATAAGATCAGGGGTAAATCCGGGATCTTTTCCGCATGCGGCAGAAACAATCGCCGCAAGCGATATAATGTCGCGGTCCAGCTCGATGATGTCCAGGGCATCTCGCACAGCGGAACGGTTAGCGAGAGCAAGGCATTTATTAATTGCGAGATCGATATCGTGAAGCCTGTAGCCTAACTCCTCGTCATCAACGACGGGGAAAAATCGAAACGCTGTATCGCGAATCCATTCTAATTTAAGTTGCTCGTCCGCTTTTCCAATCGTCGCGCGGTAAAAACTTGGCTGTGATATCTGTATTTCGAAAGTGTATCCAGCCGATAATAGTGTTGCCCGGTCGCTTTGAAACGCGTCGGTTACTGCCTGATCTGCATCGTGGAAAAAATCTATGTCAGCTGAAAACCTGAGTGAGCCAGGGGCTCGCTGAATCGCTGTCCCACCGGCAACATAGCTGTCGGGGCTGCGGTTTGATTTAATGAGTTTGAGGACTATTTTTTGAAACGCGGTGATTGGCATGGTTTTGGCTCCTCATTCAAGTCAAGTTCAGCAGCAATACGGAGTCCTTCCAGGCCGCCGTATTTTCTTAGTCCATTCTGGATAATCGACAAATTTTCCAACGTGACGACTAAATCTTTGCGCAGGTGCCAGAAACACTTCGCGTGATACTGCGTAAAAATTTGCTGGGCTCTGCCCAATATATTTTGCTCGCGATGCTCCCGGGCTCGTCGATAGTCGCGCAGAATATCCTGAATCATTACCTGATATCCCTGGGGTGCGACATGCTTAAACCAGTTAAGAAGGTCAGTCTCAAGACGTATCGAAATGGGAGTCTTAGCCATATAGTCCTCGTATATACATTATGTGTATACGGTCGGAAAAAGCAATATACAACTTAAGCCTCTCAACTTAAGTTATGGTAATGACGCAGGTTGTTTTGATGATGCGCTTGTGCCCTGCGCCAAATTCACACATCTTTCAATAATTTCGGCGAATTTTCCCCTGGTCCTGACAATCAGCTCGATCTATTCGGCAGGTTTTCTAATGCATTCTACTTCTAATTTATCGGGTACATTGCAATGTTCGTTTCTAGGTTAGTTAACCCATGAAAACTAATAGATTCTTTCTATATGGAGCCCGTGGCGTAGGGAAAACTACCTTTGTCGGGCAGTTTTTTGTTGATCTTAGGGTTCTTAAATATGATCTCCTCGACTCTGAAGTTGAGGATAGATTTATGCTACATCCAGAAGATTTTCGAGATGAGATTTTGGCAAAGGCAGGGATCATTGGATGGATCCAGATAGACGAATTTCAAAAATATCCAAGACTTTTAAATGTAGTTCATAAGCTCATCGTGGAGAAGAAATTCCAGTTTGCTCTTACGGGATCCAGTGCCCGCAGACTAAAACAAAAAGGGACAAATCTTTTGGTAGGCAGGGCCTTGTCAGAAACTCTATATCCCTTTACTCACCATGAACTAGGAAGACAATTTGAGCTCAACCATACTCTTCACTTTGGAACTCTTCCAGAGGTAATAGGCGAAACTGACATCGAACTCAAAATTAAGTTTCTACGTTCCTATGCACTGAACGACCTCAAGTCTGAAATCCAGGCTGAAAAATGGGTTAAGAATTTAGAACCTTTCGGCAAATATCTTGCGGTCTGTGCCCAATGTTCAGGGAAGACAGTGAATCATTCGAACATCGCACCTAATGTTGGCGCAAGTCCCGTAACCGTGCGATCCAACTTTTGAGATTTTAGAAGATACATTGGTTGGCTTTCATCTAACTGCCTACTACCATTCTGTTCGAAAGCAGCAACGTGAGTCGCCAAAATTTTTCATTTTTGATTTGGATGTGAAACGAACCATGGAACGCAGCCTCGAGAGTCGAATGACCCAAGCAACGAGCGCCTAAGGCGAAGCCTTTGAAGAATTCTTTATTTTAAAAGCGTATCGTTTCGTTCTATATTTGAGGCCAGATTAGGAACTCTCCTATCTTCTGACCAAAGACGGGGCAGAAATAGATTTGATTGTGTCAAGACCAGGCCAGGGTCCTTTATTGGTGGAAATTAAGTCGAAGACCAGAGTCGATGAACGGGAAGCCCGACACTTAAAATATTTTCAAGGGGATTTCGAAAATTCGCTGCTCCTTATTACCTCTTTAGATGAGGCAGATAAAAAAATCGGCGACGTCCATGCGCTCTTTTGGACAAGGGCCCTCGGTCTCATAGTAGAATCGTTTTACTTTGAATTCTCCTGAAACGATGCCCTGGCTGTGTCAGAGGAATATAGTTGGGGAAAATTACCCCCCAAAGAAATTTTTTGTAACTGATTTACTAATTTAACTAATGCGCCTACAGCCCAACTCAAAATCTTTCCCCCTGAAAGAATCAATGATGGCCCATGAGGCGTTTGTTTATGTGACCAAGGCAGGCGACAATAGGCGCTTCATTGGAAACGAAAGACTATTTCACAAAGCGAATTCTAGCGCCTAGAGTCACAACAGAGGTGTGGGCTCCAAATACCATAACGGTGCGCATCTGGACCAGCTTACTTCCCATTCTTGATACGAGTGTATATGGGCCTGGTTCCACGTTAAAAAACATACTTTTAGACATGACATCTGCAGAGTACTGCCAAGCCTTGCCTAAACTTCTTGAGTTGATGTCATATAGCTCGTAAGTCATTTTACTAGAGATAAGATCTTTAAAACCACCATCAAAAACTAAAATTGTCCCCTTAGCTCTGTCCTGCAATTGGTTGGCAAAACGTCCAAGATCCTCAGAAAATCCACGGGGCAAGAGGGGAACTGCAATGCGATCGTCTAAAAAATCACCTTGGTCGATGGCATAAAAGGCGTCATCAAACTCGCTGGAATGATTGAAGAAGAAAAGTTTTGAGCCCGAGCCAGGCACTACGCCTTTGACAGAGAGCATGCCGCCCTCATCCGTACGTATGGCCTCTACCAACCCCATAGGTTCCATGTTGGCGCCTTCACCACCCGAGCGAAGAAGAGGTAAGTCCCGCCTGTTGGTGTAAAGTTCTTCTTGCCCTGGAGGTAAGATTCCCATCTTTAAGCGACCTGAAAAACCGGCAACCACATCTTTTTGAAGATTGAAAAACAAACCTGGAAAGACGTTTTCGACAGCGATGCTATAAACCGCCTTGGTTTTGGCATCCTTTAAAGAAATCGCTATAGTCCCAGGCTCCACATTAAATAAGCAATACTTTCCATTATCGCCAAGTTTAGTTTGTCTGACGTCAATCAAACCCAGCTCGTTAAAGTAATAGGGGCCATTAGCTTTGCTGCCTTCTAGGGTCAAAAGAAGATCTGCCCCTTTAGCAAACGCAAAAGAGCCACAAAGCGTGCCGTAATTGGCATCGGGTACGATACCGGTCATGGTCATCCAAGATCCAAGCGCAAAATCACGATAAGCAAAAAGGCGTGCTACCTTGGTGTCGTCGTGGGAAGTCGAAACTTCGTAATGGGCCGGAACATAAATGCCATTGGGGTCTTCCAAACGAATTTTGATATCGCTATCAGTCGGTACATCAGAGAGAGTGACGATTCCAGTTGGGTCTGTTTCTGCTACAATATTCGTTCCTAGCACGAAAATTTTCACACCACTTACAGGATACACTCGACCCTCAGCCGGAGAAGACCTTTCATCCATAAACTGCAAAGTAACTTGGGTAAGGCGGAAATCAGCTTTTTCTTCTATTTCAAATGAAAGATTTTGCTGCCTTTGTTCGGCTAGAGTTTTATAAACCTGCTCTCGAGAAACCGCAAGGCTCACGCGACTCTTTCCAGCCCCATAAAATCCTAAAATAGGCCCAGGAGTGGTCATATAGGGACCTTTGAACATTAGCGCGGGTTGCGAGCTCACCTGTCCCAAAGCCCGAAGGGGCTCCGTTGGCTGAATACTGTTTTTAGAATCTGGGTAAGGATTCAAAGAAGGACGCAAAGCTGCTGCGGATGATGCTGAAGTGGCCAAAAAAGAATCTCTTGCGCCTTTCATTTCCGATTTATGATAGGGATTAAAGGAGCCGTTGAAAGCTCTCTCAATCTTAAACTCGCCCCAATTTTGCTCAGCAAAGTCTGTATGGGGCTGAGTGAACTCCACTTGATCGAGGGGTATTTCCGTTGCTAATTTCGCCATTGCTTCTTGATAGGTTTGAGAGATCGCGGTCATAGGCAGGCCTATTGCCATAAAAATGGCAACTCCATTCACTATTCTATCCCATCGTAATGAATTCATATGCGACCTCTAGAACGACCTAACTCTTTACAGAACCTAATTAAACAACCCAATTCCTGAATTCCAGACTCATGTATTCTAGCAGTTTATCGGTTAGAAGTTTAGATTTTGGTAGGCAAAATAGAGTGGGTCTTTCCTCCCATCTATTTTGACTTTTATAAAAAATCGCTAATTCAATACTGATTTTAAGATTTTAGAGACCGTAGATCCGTCGCCAGCTTCACCAAGTTTTGCCATAACAAGTTTCATTAAGGACCCAAAATTTCGATCAGCTGTCACAGCAAGAACCTCATTTACCGCTTGTCGAGTCTCGGCCTCGCCTGCCTTTTTCGGAAGATAAACTTCAACGAAAGCCATTTCACTTCGAATCTGTGCTTTCTTAGCTTCATCTGAAAAGTCTTCTACAGATTTAGCTAACTTCTTATAGTAGGACTGAATAGCTTTCAAACTATCCTGATCTGTAAGCTCTTTGGCCGCATCGCCTGCAGTTTGAGCATATTGAAGTTCACTTAAAAGCATGCGAATGACAGCAATTTTGGCCTTTTCTCCCGCCTTCATTGCTAGCTTAACGTCCTCTTTTAACTGATCTTTTATGCTCATTTTATATGTCCTTTATTCCGTATGTGAATCGTGACATTTTTCAGCTTCTACCTTGGTAAAAAACTTACTTTTGCATTTTCGGCATACATACTTAGCACCGTCTCTAAAGTACTTTTCTTCTCCACCTTTTGCATCAGCCATAAGAACTCCTTAAATAAATGGACTATAAGGAATCATACGCCAATTGAACTCATTATTGAATCCGCTGAACAGTGAAAAGATTGCTCGCACTTCGCCCCACTGGAGAAAGGGTTACTGTAAGGAATACAATTGAATCTCCAGTTTCCATCCCCTCTTTTTGCTTAAGCAGATCATTTACGGCTGGCAATACATCTTCAATTTTTGGGTCGACTTGAAGAGCTCGCCCACTTACACCTCGGATTACTGAAACTCTTCGTCCAATATCTTCATCAAAAGTAACACCGATAATCGGTATATCTGGATGATAGCTTCCTAAGCGAAGAGCTGTATTTCCCGTTTTTGTGATACAAACCAGGGCTTTTGCATTGACGCGGCGAGCTGTCTTTAAAGCCTCATAAGCAACAGCATCTAGTTCATCTTTTATTGCAGGACTGCGCTTTTCCCATGATGTGGGAAGGCTGCCTTCGCCTTCAACATTCTGGATAACAACGCTGGCTAGATTATAAGCTTTTCGTCCAAACTTTCCTCGACTTACGTCTTCAGAAAGAATCACACCATCAGCACCATCGATAACTGCATTGGCAATGTCCGACACCTCGGCGCGAGTTGGTGTCACGTTAAACCGCATCGATCCCAACATTTCTGAAGCGACAAAGGCAAGTTTTGCGCTTTCATTACAACGCCTCACGATCTCCTTGGCAAGCATAGGAATCGTCATCGGGTTTGCCGTTAAAGCTAGCTCTCTTCTAGAAATCACTAAGCCGTCCACAAACTTCAATGTGTCTTCCATGCGATTTAAAGCCGAGACGGAATCAATACGTTGGAGAACCCACGGAGATTTTGGGTTATCTTTAGGAAAACGCTCTCTAAATAAATCCACTTGCGACTTACTCGCAAATCCAGGAAATACTACGAAATCAACACCAAAACTCGCAAACTTAGCTATATCAATGCTTTCCCATGTCCATTTATCAGTACCGTGCCTCGTCTCCGGGACGTGGAGATCAGATGCAGGTCGAACACTTCCCCCTTGAGTAACTTCAGCCTCTACAAAATCCTTAGTAATGGAAATGGCCTTCATTACGGCATCACCATAACCGACAAAGATCGATACATTCTTTTGAAACAGATCTTCCCAAACTGGCGTATCTACATAAAGGTCTGCAGCGATTTTTTCTGAATTAGATATTTTAATCTTATCGCCGAAGTTTAAATTTTTGGGTTCGTTTAAGTTGAATATGCGCCCTCTCGCGGGCGGTGTAATATCCAAAATAACAGGAACTTTTCGCTCCGATTTCTTGGGATTAAGATTATCTAAAAACTTATAGGTCTCTTCTAGACAGTTAGGACTAAATTCAAGTCTAATGGCATCAATGGGCTGTTCTTTGATAACATCTAAAATTTGACTGTTAATAGACCTAGCTTCAATGGACCAAATAACCTTTGTTTTTCTACGTGTGATATCAATCAAAATTTACCCCTATTAAATTTACTGAATCAGGCTTTGACCATAGTGCACTACTTGCGCCGAATCCACTATTTTAAGTCTATCGACGCCCTGTGTTTTTCTATCAAACACAACTACCGCCGTTGAGCCTAACATAAAAACGCCTAATTCTTCACCTTTCTGAATGTTTATCTTAGAGTCAGAAAATACAATTTCTCTTTGGCTGGGGCGAACCTGACGTGACGTTGTATTAGTGACTAAATCTAGGCAGTGTTTGGTGGCAATCCTTCCAACATTAAGGGCGCCCACCATGGCGACATAAACTTTTCCGCCTGACTTTGTTTCAATATCAAAAACCATGCGCTCGTTTGTGGTAAATAGTTTTGGAATTAGTCCAACAAACTGCTCATTTACCGGCCAAAGTTTGCCGGGAATATGTCTGATAGCGGTGAGACGTCCTTCAACTGGGGAATGGACGCGATGATAATTGTGAGGTGCCAAATAAACGGTTTGAAACCAAGCTGGATCGAACATAGAAGTTGATGGCTGATCGCCAAACACGAGTTGTTCCGCAGAATACGATATTCCTTTAGCTTGAATCGCTTCACCATTTTTAATAGGCAGTGATTTTACAAGCATGCCGTCGGCAGGGGAAACAATGTCGGCACCGGCTATTTTTCTAGCACCCGGCTTCAACTCTCTCGTAAATAAATCTTCGATAGACTCAAAATCATCTAATCGATGAGCTGCCTCTGAAAGGTCTATATGAAATGTGCTGACAAACTTAGAGTTGATCTTTTTTTGCAATGCTCCCGGAAATTTGACTCTTGAAACACTGCCTGTAGCGAGACTCAACAAGGACTTAGGTGTCACCGATAGAATATATTTTAGAGGACTCAATTTTCTAATCTCCTGGACAGCGGAATTTTTGCAAAAGTCTAATATGCAACACTATGGTTTAAAATCTACACATTTCTTTGTCCGTTTTGGTTGCAAAATGACACCAAAGAACCTTCCAATGTTGGCAGCGGAACCTCCTTTTTTGGAAATATTTCAATGTTTACGCTGCCTTTCGACCGGTTGGCAGTTGACCAACTGGCCTGGCACACATATTGTATGTGTAAAGGCTAATTCGGCTTTTGCTTAAAGTAAAGCAATGCGCCATCTGCTCAAAAAGAGGGGAAATCCAATGAAAGCAACTTCCGCGGAAAAAACTCAGCTAAAAAAAATGCCCTTAACGGAACAAGTCAAACAAGACTTAGCAGATAATATCTACCAAACTTTAACTAAGGAAGGCTATGAAGCTCGAGACATCATACGCATTTCTAGTGAACTTATATCTCTAGTCACAACGGATCTTGAAAAGAATTAAGTTGTCGTTCCTCCTTTAGGATCTGTATGGCATCTATGTTTTCTAAGCTCTGGGTTACTCAAACTTAGACAATTTTGCTAGTATTAGGCTGGGCAAATAATGTGGTCGTTTGTGCAATTGCACGCCGACCCTTTCGAGCTCGGCCTTAGTTTTTATTA
The DNA here is from genome assembly GCA_903844895.1 of uncultured Pseudomonadota bacterium. GTDB lineage: Bacteria > Bdellovibrionota_B > Oligoflexia > Oligoflexales > CAIMVM01 > CAIMVM01. The sequence continues at coordinate 71,451 of CAIMVM010000044.1, read as the reverse complement.
TAAATTTATGATATATTGCTGCAGAAGATTAAAAATGGAATAAAGTCATACTAGAGCGATCTTCTGCCTGCGAAGCGAACACACAACAACAGATGTTTTCCTCGATCCTTAGGGCATGTATCTTTCTGCTTTAAAGCTAAATCACTAAAAGGAAAAAGAGAGACTTTAACCGCTGAAAACGCTGAAAAAGACGTTGAAAAGATTCAATGCAGCCCATTTAAATAATCTGAGAACACTTCATTAGCTCGCTTAATTTGCAAAGATTTTCGGTCTGATTTTGAGGCCTTTCGGTCAACCTCAACCGGAGCAAGTAGCCCAAGATTCGCATTCATGGGAGCGTACTTTCCGAGGTTCCCTTTTGTAATGTAGACCCAAAGAGCCCCCAGCAGACACTGCGCAGGCAAAGTTGGAGCCGTTTTTCCCACTGATTTTAAAGCGGCAAATCTGCCAGCTAAAAGACCTATTGCTGCTGACTCGGTGTATCCTTCCACCCCTGTGATTTGACCCGCAAGAAAGATTCTTGGGCTATCTTTTAGCGAGAGATCCTCAGCTAACAGTTCCGGGCCATTTATATAAGTGTTTCTATGAATGGAACCATAACGAAGGATTTCCAAATTTTGAAGACCTGGTAGTGTGGAGAAAAGTCGTTTTTGCTCGGGCCATTTCATTTTTGTTTGAAATCCAACCATGGAATACATAGTTTTTTCAATGTTTTCTTGTCTTAGCTGAATGACGCCCCAGGGGCGTCTCCCTGTTCTCGGGTTGTCTAGCCCCACGGGCTTCATCGGACCAAAACGCAGGGTTTCGCGACCTCGCTGAATCATCACTTCGATGGGAAGACAGGATTCAAAATAATTCACATCTTCAAATTCATGCAAAGGAACTTTTTCTGCCGCTTCAACCCCATCGATAAATTGATTATATTGCTCTTTATCCAGGGGAACATTGATGTAATCACCTTCCCCTTCTCCATAGCGATCAGCTAAATAACAGACGTCCATGTCAATGGAATCAGCAGAAATCACGGGCGCTATCGCATCATAAAAATAAAGTCGCTTCTGATTTCCCGTGATCCGATCGATTTCTTGGGCTAAGGCAGGAGACGTTAACGGTCCGGAACATATGATTAAATACTCGTTAGCAGAGGCGAGTTCTTCTGGACTTGGAAGGTGAGTAACTTCGCCATCCACACGTTTAAATTTAGGATGATTCAAGAGCGCCGATTCAATAAATTGAGAAAATATTTCTCGATCTACCGCTAAAGCATTTCCTGCTGGAACTTTGGCGGCATTTGCGGCCTGTATAATGAGCGAGTTCAGTTGGCTCATTTCAAGTTTCAGCTGGCCAGGCGCTGAAACTTCAAGAGTCGATTTCAAAGAGTTTGAACAAACAAGCTCTGCTAATCTTCCTGATGTATGTGCACCCGTCATTTTTTCTGGACGCATCTCATGAAGGATAACATCACAACCTAACTGCAAGGCTTGCCAAGCAGCTTCACATCCCGCCAAACCACCGCCTATAATTCGAATCTTAGCTGTAGCCGTCATTCCTTTTGCCTCCATAAGGACTTGGCAACTATCACTAAAATAAGCATATGGCTAGCAAATTTGCGAAGTTTGCTAGAGGTCCATATCTTTTAGATGTGGCTAGTTTCAGGCATTAGCAGGCGCGCAAAGACTCTACCTTGCGATAGTTAGGGCCCTAGCGATACCAGCTTCCAGCAGGCTAAAATAGTCGGCAGGTTTCAATGAAGCGCCTCCGATAAGCCCGCCGTCTATGTTGGGCATAGCTAAAAGCTCCGCAACATTTCCTGGACTCATGCTGCCGCCATATAAAATGCGAATCTTAGTGGCCGATGCGCCGAGAGCTTCTATTAGCATGCCTCGAATCAATGCATGGACCTCTTCGGCTTGAGCGGGAGTTGCAGCAAGCCCGGTGCCTATAGCCCAGACCGGTTCGTAGGCAAGCACGACGTGAGGGCTCATACTTTGAGAACTTAGGAGAGACTTGACCTGACTCTGAATGACCGCCTGGGTTCTCCCTGCTTTTCGGTCCTCAAGATATTCCCCTATGCAAACAATGGGAACTAAACCGGCACCTAGTGCCGCAAGCATCCGTTTGTTGACGGATTCATCCGTCTCAGCAAAATACTGGCGACGCTCACTGTGGCCAATAATCGTATATTTAACACCCAAATCCTTAATCATGGCTGGAGAGATCTCACCCGTAAAAGCACCTTTGGGTTCCCAATGGCAGTTTTGAGCTCCGAGTTCGATCTTAGCGGTACGAGCAGCATCTGACAAAAGTCCCAGCAAAGTTGCAGGGGGACAGATCACTCCATCGATCGTGTCGAGATGAGTTACGTTTTTGGTTTTCTCTGCCAGGTCCTTGAAAAAAGCCATAGCTTCACTTTGAAGCATATTCATTTTCCAATTGCCTGCGATCATGGGCTTATTCATCTTACTCCTCCAAACATCGAACACCGGGAAGGACAATTCCTTCTAAAAATTCAAGAGATGCGCCCCCGCCTGTCGAGACATGGGAAAGTTGGCTGGCAACCCCCGCCATATTGGCGGCAGAAACAGAGTCTCCGCCTCCAACAACCGTGGTTCCGCGGCATTCCGTCATAGCATGGGCGATGCTCATAGATCCTTCGGCATAGTTCTTCCACTCAAATACGCCCATGGGACCATTCCATAGAACCGTCTGGGCCTTTCGAATAATCTTGGCATAAGCTTCTCGTGTCTTGGGCCCAATATCTAATCCCATATAACCATCTTCAATATCAACGCCCTCGGTTACTTTGAATGGCGCTGTAGCTGAAAACTCTTTGGAAATCAAATGATCCTGAGGCAAGTGGATTCGCACACGGCGAGCCTCCGCATTGCGGTAAATGGTTTCGACTAACATCATTTTGTCATCTTCAGTACGAGAAATTCCTACCCGAGAACCCTTGTATTTTAAAAAGCTATAGGCCATAGCCCCACCCATGAGCAAATCCGTGCACTGCTCAATCAATGCCAAAATCACACCCATCTTGTCGCTTACTTTTGAACCGCCCATAACTACGGCATAGGGAGCCCTCGCTCCTTCCCTAACACTAGAAAGTGCTTTTAGCTCTTTCGCCATTAAGAGCCCAGCAGCACATTTATTCTTCCCTAGACTCTCTGGAAGCCCTACGGTAGATGCATGGGCGCGGTGTGCAGTTCCAAAGGCATCATTTACATAAAGGTCGATTCCTTTTGCCAATGACTCCACAAACTCGCTGGAATTGGCTTCTTCGCCTTTATGAAACCTAAGATTTTCAAGTAAGATAATCTCACCTTTACCTAGACGCTGTAAAAATTGGTCTACAGGCTCCTTTTCATAATCTGAAATCAATATGACTTCACACTGGAGAAGCTCCGCTAACTTAGCCCCAACGGGTTCCAGAGAATATTTCTTGTCTACAGTACCCTTAGGCCGCCCCAAATGGCTGGCGATAACAAGTTTAGCACCCTCATCAAGAAGCTTTTGGATGGTAGGTAGAGTTGCTGTAATTCTGGTATCATCTAATATGATTCCATTCTCAATGGGAACATTCAGGTCTAGGCGTAAAAACACGGCCTTACCTTTTACATCAAGCATGTCAAGGGTTCTAAGAGTCATGGAAGTCTCACTTTTATGGCCAAAGCCGTGATTGACGAAACTTACTTCATACCACTCTTAGACCTATCTGACAATGTACTTAAAATGCGAGTGATATTACTTTTTCATGGGAAATGATTTATTCTAAGGGCGGCTAGCCAGCGCTCCCTTGAGCTCAATTTAGGAAAGATTCCCATGCCTCAAAAACATTTGTTTATTATGGATCCATTTGAAAAGTTGAATCTTACATTAGATTCTAGTCTCAGAATGGCCTATAGCCTTGCAAAGCTCGGACATCAGATCTATTTTGGTGAAGCTCAAGATTTAGTGTGGTCTAATCAATGGGCGGTAGCTCGCCTAAAAGCTAGCGAAATTCAATTTGGTGGCAGCCCTGATTCTGTGCAGCTGGGCGCTTCGCAGACTTGGTCCCTTGATAGATTTAACGGTATTCATATGCGTAAAGACCCGCCCTTTGATATGAATTATATTACCTGCACCTGGTTTCTAGATTCGGCTCCTAAATCTACCAAAATTTTAAATAGTCCGGAAATTCTAAGAAATTTTAATGAAAAACTTGGGACATTTATGTTTTCCAAGTGGATGCTCCCCACTTGCACCAGCGCAAATCCACGTGAGCTTTTAGAGTTCATTCGCGACCTTGATTGCCCTTTTGTGATTATAAAGCCCCTTGATTTATTTGGGGGGCGCGGAGTCGAGAAAATGGATCGAAGCAATTTGGCTGCCATTCATTCGAAACTCAATTCCTTAACCCATAATGGACAGATCGCCTACATGGTTCAACCATTTGACCCCGCCGTCCACGACGGCGAAATTCGAGCTTTTACTGCCGGAGGAGAAATCCTAGCATGGTGTAAAAAAGTTCCCGCTGCTGGAAACTTTCTAGCCAACACCAGGGCGGGCGCCAAACTCATGCCCCATGAGCCCACAAAAAACCAAGTGCTTGCCGTCCAAGCTATTGCCGCGAAAATGCTGTCAATGGGTGCTTTTTTAACTGGCATTGATTTGATTGGCGATCTGGTCTCGGAGATTAATATTACATCACCTCGGATGCTAACTGGAGTGCCGGGTGATTTGGCTCCTTATGGGAAAGTTGCTTCCTTGATCGAACACTATTGCAAATAATGCCCCTGAGTATTACCATAACTTTTCTAATTTTTTGATCAGGAGATTCCTTAATGCTTGTTAGCAAAATCAATAACTCAGTTTTAGCTATTTTCTCTGCTGTAATGCTTACTGCATGCGACGGCGGTTGTTCTAAAAAAAGTGATACTTCTGAAACTACTGCAGAAACCAGCACAACAGAAGCTTCAGCACCAGCGACAACCGACGCTGCTGCCACTTCAGGAACAGATGCAGCTTCAGATGCTCAACTCCAAATCGAAGACTCCAAAGAAGGCACAGGCGCTGCCGTTGAAAATGGAAAAACTGTAAAAGTACACTATGTAGGTACATTGACCGATGGGACTAAATTTGACTCTAGCCGCGACCGAGACCAACCGTTTGAGTTCACTGTAGGCCAAAACCAAGTAATTCAAGGCTGGGAAAAAGGTGTTGTAGGCATGAAAGTTGGCGGCTTAAGAAAACTAACCATTCCAGGATCTCTCGCATATGGCGAAAGAGGCGTGCCTGGTGTGATTCCAGCAAACGCAACGCTCGTTTTTGAAATCGAGCTTATCGAAGTAAAATAAGTTAAAAAATGTAATTCATTGTCAATGGATTATAACCAATGATTCACTAAGAAAAGAAGGTTAAGGCCTTCTTTTTTTATGCCTTGCGTTAGCCGCTTTTGTTCTGAATTTTCCAATCATTACCTCATTGCATTCAAACGTTCCAAGATATGGAAACCTGGGCCTGAAGCAGGACCTTACAGGAATAGCTTAGTCCCCTTAAAAAAATCGAGACCCACTCGAAAGTCGGATTTATATGGGATTTTTTCATATGGGACTTTTGCGACACACAAATACCTCTATTTTTCACAATACTTACTGGTACTTAAATTTTAAAGTTCAGTCTCGGGCAAAATTGACGATACGGCTTTTAATATCTCAGGGGGTGGTTTATGCGGAGTCCACTATTTTCTTATATTTGTTTCTCGGCGGCCACGCTATTTACGTTTTCAAACTTCGTAGCTTGCGGTGCGAAAATGTATCAAGTTCCCTTAGATGATGAGCAAGAGCGTACCGTTATCAAGAGAAAAGAAGAAAGTGGAACATCTCTAAGAAGCTCCTTAGTCGGCGTTCATGCTTCCAAAGGTTGGGTTAAGCTTCCCATCGAATATAGGTTTTCAAAGGAGCTATCTAAGCAACAGCGTGAAGGACTAGAAAACGCTATGAAGACTTGGGAGGCTGCTGTTGGCCGGCCCTTGTTTTCTTTGGTTGGAGACGATCAAAAGACTGGCGATAGCTTTAGTGACTTATATAGCTCTCTTAACGACGCCACAAATGGGCATTATATTGATGACAACTGGGCCAAAACTGGAAAATCAACTCAAGTTTTAGCTACCACAATTTGGAATAATATCCCTGGAGATGATGAAATCATTCGATCTGCGGATATTAGATTTAATGGAAATTTCTATGTCATTGGAGATAGCTTTATTGCTAAATCCACCCCAGAAAAAGAAGTTGTCGATATGCAGAGTTTAGCACTTCACGAGCTAGGTCACCTCATTGGCCTCACCCATATGAGTGTCGACGATGATTCCATGTCCATTATGAATCCGACTTTGTTTATCGGCGAAGGCCTCACCAATCGCCGACTCTCAGAAGGTGATATTAGAAGGATTCAATCGGTCTATGGGTGCCAAGGGCAGTCCTGCGACTTAGAAAAGGCCTTAGCGCTGGTAAATACGCCTGCGGCTTCCGACGCGCCGTCACACTAGAGCCTATGGTTCCTATCCATAGGGTGGGGCTAACGCCCACCTCTTCAATTGGAAATCGCCTCCAAATTCTTTCTAAGGCTTTCCAATTGATCTTCCATTTGGGACATTTGTCCTTTCGTAAGTTCAATAACCTCAGGCGGTGCTCGTTCGACAAAGCTAGGGTTGGCCAGCTTTGCCTTCATTCCATCTACTACCTTAGAGACTCGTTTAAATTCATTTTCTAGTCGTAATCTTTCCCGATCAAAATCTAAATATTCACCCACCGGGACAAAGGCTTCAAACCCCCTACCGACGGCGACCAAGCACCTGGCAGGCCTTTTTGTGTCAGATCCGGCTTCGAGCTGCAAAGTCGAGGTCAGTTTTAAAATCCAAGGGTTGGCTTCATTCAAAATAAGGCGCGATGATTCGTTACATTTTACGTAAACATCTAACTTATCTTTTAAAGGAACGCCTGCCTGCTGTCTGGCAGAACGTATGCCTACGACCAACTCCTGGACGAGTTCCCACTTGTGGAATTCTTCTTCAAAGCCTGGAATTTCCTCACCCTCAGGAAAAGCTGCCACCGAGAGGCTCTTTGAAGGCCTAAAATCTGGATGTCTAGGAATTTTGGACCAAATCTCTTCCGTAACAAAAGGAATCATAGGGGCAGCTAGGCGCAGAGCGCCTTCAAAAACATAAAACAATGCACTGGCGCAAGCTTCACGAGCTTCCTCATGATTAGAATCCAGAGTCAGTTTAGCAGACTCCAGTCCCCAATCACAAAAACTCCGCCATATCAATTGATAGACTTTATCCACGGCTTCATTAATTTGATAGGCTTCTAAGTGGCGATTGACTGCAGCTGCTGTGTGCTTAAATTCTGTAATCAACCATTTACTAGGAAGCTCCAAGGAAACTTCATTTAGGGGCTTCAATCTAATGCCATTGGTTTTAGTCATTAAGAAACGAGCGGCATTCCAAATTTTATTGATAAAGTTTCGCCCTACCTCAAAATCTGAAGGCGACATGCGAACTCTTCCGCCGATGGAAGATAAGCTCACACAAGTATATCTGACCGCATCGGCACCATACTGATCCATGACCACTAAGGGATCGATACCATTTCCTAACGTCTTTGAGAATTTTCTTCCATCTTTATCGCAAATGATTGAATTGAAATAAACATCATGAAATGGCAATTCCCCTAGGGTTTCGAAGCCAACCATGACCATCCTGGCTACCCATAAGAAAATGATATCTGGGCCGGTAATTAACACATTAGTTGGATAAAAATAAGCTAGGTCTTCCGTTTTTTGAGGCCAACCAAAAGTACTTTGAGCAAAAAGCCAAGAAGAAAACCAAGTATCTAATACATCTTCATCTTGTTTTAATCTAGAGCTGCCACACTGACCACAAGTTTTGGGGTCGTCCATGCCGGTAGTGACATGGCCTGAATCTTCACAATACCAAATGGGTATGCGATGTCCCCACCAGAGTTGTCTTGAAATGCACCAATCTTGGATGTTTTCAAGCCAATGGAAATAAGTCTTCTTCCAAGAATCAGGATAAAATTTTAGACGACCGTCACGTGCCGCGTCTAGAGCAGGCCCTGCAAGGCTGCTCATCTTCACATACCATTGTTTAGAGAGTCGAGGTTCTATAGCTACCTTGCCGCGGTCACTATAGGGCACTGAATTTTTTATGGACTCCTCTTTTTCAAAGAGTCCTAGAGTTTTAAGTTCTTTGATAATCTTTTTTCTAGCATCATAACGGTCTAGTCCCTTAAAGCCTTCAGGACAAAGATCACTGAGTGTTGCGTCTTCATTAAGGATGTTAATCATCGGAAGTTGATGTCTTTTTCCCAACTCAAAATCATTGGGGTCATGAGCTGGCGTAATTTTGACGACACCGGTACCAAATTCCATTTTGACATAGGTATCCGCCACCACTGGAATACTACGCTGCACAAAAGGAACAACGACGTTTTTTCCGATTAAATGTTGATACCTCTCATCATCAGGATGAACCGCAACCGCAACATCTCCAAGCATTGTTTCAGGCCGTGTAGTCGCTACAGTCACATAGGCATCTTCACCTTCTACAGGATAGCGAAAATGATAGATTTGACTTTGCATTTCAACCATTTCAATTTCATCATCGGAAATAGCAGTCTTCAATTTAGGGTCCCAGTTAACCAATCTTTCACCGCGATAGATTAGCCCTTTTTCGAAAAGATGCACAAAAATCTTCCGAACCGCTAAAGACAGCTCTGGGCTCATGGTATAAGCCTCTCTTGTCCAATCACAAGAAGCGCCAAGTCTTTTTTGCTGAGTCGTAATAATACTGCCGTTTTTATCTTTCCACTCGAGACACTTCTGAAAGAAAGCTTCTCTTCCTAGGTCCTTTCTCTTAACTCCAGATGACTCTAATGATTTTTCCACCATCATTTGAGTGGCAATACCAGCGTGATCAGTTCCTGGCACCCAGCAAGCATTATAGCCAAGCATTCTTTTCCATCTCACGAGAATATCTTGTAAAGTTACATTTAAGCCGTGCCCCATGTGGAGACGATCCGTTACGTTGGGCGGGGGAATCACGACACTGTAGGGTTTTTTTGTTCGGTCTGGCTTCGCCTCAAAAAGGTGATTATCCATCCAATAATTCCACCATTTGGACTCATATTTTTTGTGATCATATACTGCGTCTAAGTTTTCCACTGTCAACCTCGTTTATGCTAATGAAATGATTTTATCTAGGGCCTCGTAAAGTTCAACTTTCGGGATGTTTAGGGCTGGAGTTAGAGCAAGCGAGCGACCTTGGCTACCACAAGGAATCGCAATCACACCTACCTTCCTCAACTGATTCATAAGCTTGACGCCATAAAAAGGTTCTGTTCCCTCTATAGCAAGCATGAGGCCTCTACCTCTAATTTCTTTTACGGAGGACTTTTGCCCTAAGTGAACTTTTAAGTAGTCTTTGATCTCGCTTCCTAGGTTGGCTGATCTATGTATTAAATTTTCTTGAATCACAGTTTTAAGCGTAGCTTCGCCTACTGCAGTGGACAGTCCATGTCCAAAAAATGTACCAGTATGCCTCGCTTCGCCGTCACTTTCAGGCCAAGCAGACATAATTTCCCGAGACGATACGCAAGCAGAGAGCGGCATGCCACCTCCAATTGCCTTTCCCACACAAAGGATATCACACTCGTCTTTTGCGGCTAAAACAGTTTCCCCTGCTCGGCCAACTCCGGTAAAGACTTCATCAAATATAAGTAAGGAACCGCTTTGTTTTGTTTCGTGATACAGCTCGCGGAGCCAATCTGCGCTTCCCTCGCGCATACCCCCACGCCCTTGAATTGGCTCACATACGACAGCTGCTACTGTTTTTGATTTGAGACACTGGGAAAGTTCATGGCTCATCACACCGTAAGGAAAAACTTTAACTTTTGATGAATTAAGCCAGCTTTCAAATGGCTTTCTAAAGAAATCTCCCCTTGTTAAAGAAAGAGATCCTAAGTCTAAGCCATGATAGCCCGAATCAAAAACCACGAATTCGTCTCTCGAGGTGGAGTACATAGCTGTCTTCATAGCGAATTCAATCGCCTGTGCCCCAGATAAGGAGAGGGCTGCTGTTGTGAACTTTGACGGGAGAAAGGCGATTAAAGTTTCCATAAAATCTACTTTAGACTTTGAAGGATATAAATCACCCAAGGCCTGAGTCACCAGATTCTGATCCAAAACACTTTGTAGAGTTTTTTTGAATGCCGGATGATTATGGCCAAGGGGAAGCGTTCCAAATCCGGCACACAGATCTATATAGGATGCGCCTTCTACACTGTAGACTTTCGATCCTACGGCGCTGCCGTAGACTAATGCCGGCTCAAACCAAGGCGTAGAATCTCGACATTCTATAGCTTTTAAATTTTCTAAATATCGACTTGAATCCATCAGACGCCCTTAACTCTTGGGCCCCAAATATACTTATGTATTTGAAGATTTAATCGAAACGTCACGGGCGCACTTAAAATCCAAGTCACGAGGTCTTTTGGGTCAACATGTCCGAACGCCGGAGAGGCCAATAAGTTGACTTTATCCTCTAGATGATGCTCCTGAACAAACTTGCAGCTCCAATCAAAATCGTCTTTAGAAGCTACGACAAATTTGAGATCATCTGTCGATTTTAAATGTTGGAGATTGCCAAGTTTATTTTTAGATGACATCCCGCTCCCAGGACACTTCACATCCATGACAATATGGGTTTCTTTAGGCAGAAACTCTATGGGCTCAGACCCACTCGTTTCAATCATGACTTTAAAGCCCTCAGCCACGAACATCTCGGCCAATTGGTTGGTTTGGGTTTGAGCCAAGGGCTCACCGCCGGTTAGCTCTACAGTCCGAGGGGACAGGGCTTGCACCTGCGCCACAATTTCCGCTAGAGTGATGATGGAGCCCCCCTCAAAGGAATACACCGTGTCACACCATTTGCAACGGAGGGGGCACCCTGCAAGCCTAACAAACGTACAAGGAACTCCAGTTAAAGATGACTCTCCTTGAATACTCTGATAAATCTCTATAACTTTTAAAGTGTCTTTGTTCAATTTTAGGGCTCTATATAGGTTTCAATTATGAATGCAGCGAATCAAAAATCAGTAGAATGGACCTCACTATCACTTGCACAAAATGCCTCGCATTCTTTGTGGGAAGACCGCAAAACTGTTTTGTATATTAGCTTTTTTGGACTGTTTTTGCCACAGATAGTCATACACCTGGTGGGGGCAGAAGGCGGCCTGCGGGTTCTTTCACAAGCGTCTGATATTACTGGAGTTTTGGACTCTGGCCGGACCCAAGTGTTGCCACTCCTTGCCGCATCCCTCGAGTCCTTATTCTCCCAGTCTTTTGGGATGGGGCTGCTTCTCTGGCCTGTTTTTGTCTTCTCTTGCCTTTCTCTCGTCCATCTAGCCCTTAAGAAATCTGCCGCCTGGAAAGAGCGTATGCGGCTATTGCCTTCTGCTATGATATTTTCAGCTCTGTTTGCTTCAACATTGTTTTTGACCCAATCTCTCTTTCTGATTCAATTTGCCATTAAAGTATTAGCTTCGGTCGCGCCTATTCTCATGGTTTCTGAGGCACTCGGAGCCTTTTCAGCTTTCGGACGGTCTCTGGTTACCAAGTACTTAAAAGATGCGACTCAGACAGGTGTCGGACTGTTTTTCAATTTAGCGACACCCCACGCTTTAATTTCTATATTTTATGATTTGATCAGCACTACAACAAATTACTGGGCAGAAAACACGGTACATTTAGGTGGTGTGTGGAGCTCGCCTGGATTTATAGCTATGTTGATCAGAGCCATTTTTTATTCCTGCTATCTTCCCTTTTCCTTGTACTTAGCGGCGACCGTTTATCAAAAGGCCAGAAAAAGACTGTCCATCATCACCTAGGCATGGCCGCGGTTTAAGATCCATGTCAAGTGATTTTGATCTACTTCAGCAAATTCGTCAGAAAGGATCTCTATAAGAGATTGTTTTAAGTTTTGTGATAATACTAGCTCAAGTTCCCCAGGAGTAAGTCCTATAACATACTCATTTAGGCCAGCAATAAAATCACGATGGGTTTTACCTTTGCGATAGTCAGGCTCCCTACTGGGATGTTTTAACAGCCTTTCTATGAGATCAATTCTTGATTCCACTAAAATCGAAGCTTGATAAAGCAGATATCCCTTCGATCGAAAAAGACTTGTTCCAGCTATTTTCTTATCTCCAATAGCCAAATCGCTGATGCCGCGCTCCCTGATATCAATGGAGCCATACTGCTTTTGAATGGTTGTGGAAATACTTTTGTTGATTAAACTAAAATAGACATCATTTTTAAAAGGCTGCTGCATCCATGCCCCAATAGAAACAACGACACATCCTGAATGAAGAACCACTGTACCACCGCCGCCAGCACGCTTGAGAACCTCGACCCCTTCTTGTTCACAGAGCTCCAAATGGCACTCTCTTTCAGCCTCGTTGCTTCGGCCTAACACTACCGAATTTGTTTCTGGCACCCAGCATCGCAAGAACAAACTCTTGGCAGCTTCCTTAAAAATAACTTCATCGATTTTCATGAACGCATCTCCCGGACCTCACCCCTAAAGTGATTTCTCATAATAATGAGTTTGAAACTATAGTCGCACAATCCTTCAAATCTGTTAGGGACTTGATCTGCTTAATGGACTCTATAAATGAATCTAAGCTTGCAAAGCAAGCATACTTTTGCTCGATTTCAATTTGGCGCCCTAAATAAGTTTTTGAAGCAAGAACACGAGCATTATTCCACTTACTAGGATCTATTGCGACATAACGAGACTGATCAGCTTTCAGTAGATTTAAATGAGATCTAAAGATCTCTTCTTTTTTAAGCTTCATGTCTTGAGGTGCCATGTCTTTTATAACATATAGATCTCGAAGGTCACGTTCTAATGAAACGAGCCACTGACTTGTTTGATTTAGTGACTTGCGAGATTTCAAATAAGGCGCAAGAGCGACGCCTCTTTTTTTTAAAAAAGCTGACGTTGCTTTTTCGGCAATAAATTCAGCCATATTTTCATTAAGGTCAACTCCCCCTGGAATCCAAAACGTTCTATGAGTGAGTTCATGAAAGAGCAAATGAGCTAACTCAGACGGCTGCAGCTCAAGCATGCTTGGAAATAAAGGGTCTGGAAACCAACCTAGTGACGAAAATGCAGCCACGCGGCTTAGATTCACATCAAACCCCTTTTTTTCAAGTTCACGCGCCTCCTCATCACGTTCGTCTCGTTCATAGAATCCTTTATAAGGTACATCACCCACAATAGGAAACCACCACGTATGGCTTTTAAGCTCAAAGGGATGTGCGGCGGATACTGACCAAGCAACAACATTATCTTTCGGAAAAACGACATGTCGATAAGAGTTGCCCACATTTAAGCCCAAATTCTTCGCTTCCTTCAGAATATCCCTAATCCAATCCTTTGTGTCTTGGCTAATGCTGGCTATGTCTTCAAGAGGCTCACGGCCCAAAAAAAGTTTGGTTTGCCGAAAGGCTTGCCGTGTCACATAGCAGCCTGAAAAAGATAGGGAAAACAAAAGAAGTGCCAATCTTGATTTTGTCTTCATGGGAGTCTCTCAGTGAAGGCCCGTCAGGTAGGAACCAGTGTCAAAAAGCCAGTCACAAGTATAGCAAGATCGTCAGCAGTTGCCAGGGCGCTGCGACATATCTGCTTAATATCAGCGGGTTACGGCGACCCTTCCCTGGCCTTTCTTTTGCTTTAGAGATCTATGCCACCCCCTTTCAGGGTGTTAAGCAACGATCTCAAAAAGGGAATACCATCATGCCGCCCCTTAAGCTCGCCTCTATAGATAACGAGTCCTCTCCGTTGGATAGACTCAACCTATTTTGCTTGAGAAGCGCTCTCATTCTATTTCCGGTTTTGGCATTTTCCTCTCACCCCGCTCTGTCACAGAGTATTACCTTAGACGTTAAAAATAATATAGAACGTAAACTTGTTGCCATAGAGCCCGCAAACCCCCAGCCGAGTTTTGAATATAAGTTTATGTCTTGGGGTAGTGGATTTATGGTGCGTCTCACGAGAAAGCAAACTGGAGATAGCCCTACTTTGGCTAGACTCTCTAATGCTTGGTCAGAGCCCAATGAAGCTCAAGTAAGATATTCTCTAGGAATAAAAATGGCCATGCCCCTTGAGCCTTCTAAAGACTCTCGGCAACTTTATAGCTATTTATTAAGCTCAAGCTCTGGCTTATTGGTTGAAGACCTCAATCAAAGACTTCCCATTTTGAAAGTGTTTAGTTCAGGTTTAAATCTCTCTGTCGATTTGATGAATCCATTTGGAGATGAAACTGCACCTGCTACGCAAACAACTTTTAGTTATGTATTGGATGACAAAAAAGGCGGCCAAGACTTGATCCTTGTACCTTTGGTTGTCCAAAGAGCTCCTGAGACCCCCAAGACGTCTAGTCCCTCAAGCCTGCCTACTTGGAAGTTTAAAGGTTCGCTTAAACCCAGTTTTAGCTCTGGACCAGGACTCACGATTGTATTGAATGAAGTCACTGGATTTTATCAGCTGGAAAAGAGTCTTGTAGGAGGTACTACCTTCAATCAAAAGATCTCGATCCCCATACCCCAGAATCGCATCAGCACCACTTTTATTGCCAACAAAGCCCAGATGACAGAAATAGATCCCATTTATTTTCAAAGTGGTCGCTCACTAAAATTCCAGTATTTTCATATTGAGAAAAAAAACAACGTTATCTTTGCTAAGAACTTCCACGGCGGAAAAATTGAATTTGTCACCACCTATACAAACCAATTTAGTTCGCTTAAATCTGCGACAATGGGCTATACCAGTCAAATTTGATGCCAGTCTCTATACTCAAATCTCTGTACTGGATCCAAAGTTTTTTCTAAAAGATGGGCGGGAATCCACGCTCCTTGTTCGTGAGTTCGCGTATCTCTGAATTCACCAAAAGACTTGGTAATTTCATCGCCTATCTTCTCACATAAGGATCGGTAGGAGGTGTATTTTCCACCATAGATCGTTAGCAAATAGCCGCGCCCTGAGTAATGATAGCCGATAGAGTGTTCTCTAGAAGTGGAGGAAATACTCTGTCCTTGATCAACGGCGAGCCATCTCAGGCCAGAAAAAGTTTGAATGATGCTTTCTTTTTTGAGCAAAGGATCCAGATACTCATTGCAGCCATTGATGAGGTAGTCAATTTCCTCTTCAGAAATCTTGACATCATTAGGAGCTTCGGACCATAGCTTTTCGGTAGTTCCTAATAGGGTGACCCCTTGCCAAGGAATTAAAAAGAAGATGCGGCCATCTTTCGGCGACTCTAAAAATAGCCCCGACTTGATTCCCATATCTGGAAAAATTAGATGAGAGCCTTGATTGTTGATGGCGCGATGGGTAGGAATCAAGTTGCTTTGATTGAGAATTTCATGGGCCCAAGGGCCGGCAGCGTTGATGACGACCAGGGCTTTGAGATGCTGCACATTTCCCATTTCATCTTTATAATCAATGATCCAGCCATCTTGATCTTTGTTCACGCTTGTAACGGTGGCCCCCTCAACGAGCTCACCCCCAAGAAATCTGCCTGATGCCGCAACGCGACGGACAAGTGCTAAGTCGTCCATTTGACCATCATAAAAACTAAAAGCACAGTTAATTTTTTCGGTATTTATGCACGGAATTTTTGCTTTGGCTTCGGCCGTACTTAACCCACTATGTTTCTTTAAATGATAACTACCAGCCAAAGCATCATATAGAGTCAACCCTGCTTTAATCGTCAACCGATTTCTTCCACCCCTTTTAAGGATGGGCAATATTAGCTCAATAGGCTTTACGATATCTGGAACTATGTCCATAAGAGTTTTACGCTCTTTTAAGGACTCTCTCACCATTCCGAACTGACTTATACGCTGCAAGTATCTCAATCCGCCATGGACCAACTTAGTGGACCGCGAACTCGTTCCCACTCCAATTCGGTTCTTCTCCAAAAGGATTACATCCTTCCAGCCTCTAGAGGTCAAATCATGGAGAATGCCTGCTCCGTGGATTCCCCCACCGATAATGGCAACTCTTACCCTTTTTAAATCTTTTTGCATATTTATTGCTCACCGCTGAAGTTTCTTGACGAGATTTTCCCAAATTTATACGACATTGAGATTATACTGCTATAATAGTAACTCACCAACATTGCGGGTCCCTATGGCAGACAAAGAACAAACAAATGACCAGATTGATCGTCGCACCCGATATACCTCTCACGCATTGATCGAAATTAGAAAGTGGCGTTTTTGGCCCTTTGGGGTTACTAGCGGAGTATTACTCGATATGAGTGTAGATGGCTTCAAACTCGAATTCACTTCAGAGTATACCTGCAAGACTCTTGATAGGCTTTGGATCACCTTGCCCCTTGGTCCTCTTGGAATCATTGCTCCCATGCGCCTTTCCCTTCCTGTAGAAGTTCGATGGTTTGACAGCCGTAGGTTTCGTATTGGGGGTGTCTATTTGGGTCTAACCTCTGATCAAAAGGTTGTGGTCCAAAAAGTTGTTAAATCACTTAAAGAGCGCGGACTTGATAAAGTGTAAGCTTAAAATTCTTTCTAAGGTTCTTTCTAAGGTTCTTGCTAAGATCCTTTCTAAGGTTCTTTGTAAAGTTCCAGCGACACTCGGAGTCTCTCTGATTTGTCCAAAGCGAGCTGGATATTAAAACGCTTTGTCAAAGCCTTACGAATCCCATAGAAGCCGCCCACGCTATCATTCATCTACCTTTGTTGTTGAATCTAGTGACGTTTATGGAGAGCAATAAAAATTGCTTATAGTACTTAAAGTGTAGGAAAATAGACTGGCTTAAATCCCATGAGCCCTAGAAGGGCCCAAGGAATCTTTAGATAACAACCGTGGCAGGAGCACAATACATGTCGATAACCAAATATCGAGACAAAACTACTCAAGGCAATCGAAAACCTGTTATCATCGATGGAGCTAGGAGCCCGTTTGTAAAGTCCTTTGGTGTTTTTGAGGACTCTGACTCTCTAGAACTTTTTTCTCGAGTGGTTGATGGACTTCTGAGAAAAATCTCAATTGATGCCCAGCATATTGACGAGATTATTGCTGGTGTTGTCATACCACAAACTAAAAACCCAAACGTTGCAAGGGATGCGATACTCAACTTGGGACTTCCTCTCCATATTCATGGATCAACTCTGAATCGTGCTTGTACCTCAAGCTTGCAAGCAATAGCTGACGCTGCAAAAACGATTTCTTTTGGTCACCCAAGCTTTATCATCGCAGGGGGAATAGAGGTACTCTCAGATGTGCCGATTGTATATTCAAGAGAGGCTAGAAAGTTTTTAGTCAAGCTTTCTAAGGCAAAATCTACTGCCGCGAAGCTAGAAATTATAGCCAAATTCTCTGCCAAGGCTTGGCTACCAAAGTCTCCAGAACTTACAGAGCCCATGACCGGACTTACAATGGGTGAGCATGCGGAGATCATGGCAAAGCTCAATCACATATCCCGGCGAGATCAGGATCAATTTGCTGTTATGTCTCACCAAAAAGCTTCAAAAGCTCAAGACTCTGGATTTTTGGCACAGGAAATCATTCCGATATGGCCAGGCCCAAAGTTTGAAGTGTGCATAGACTCTGACAATATCATCAGAAAAGATACCAATATTGAAGGCATTTCTAATCTTAAACCCGTGTTCGACAGAAAATATGGCACCCTAACAGCGGCAAACTCTTCACCGTTAACAGATGGCTCTGCTGCTGTATTGATTGGCGATGAAGAGGTGGCTTTAAGATTGGGCCTTAAGCCAAAAGCAAGAATCCTTGATTTCGACTTTGTAGGAGTAGACCCTGCAGATCAACTTCTAATTGGTCCAGCCATTACCATTCCCAGAATATTGAACCGAAATCAGTTGACCCTCGACGATATTGACCGATTTGAAATCCATGAGGCTTTTGCTGCGCAGGTTTTGAGTTGTTTACGGTCGCTCGAATCTAAGGACTTTGCAGAAAAATGGTTTGGCCATTCGAAGGCCTACGGTTCGGTGCCTGAGGAAAAACTCAATGTAAATGGCGGTGCCCTTGCCATCGGCCATCCTTTTGGTGCAACTGGAGCTCGCCTTGTGACTTCTTTGACCTATGAACTCGAGCGCAGCAAAAAAAGACTCGGCTTAATTGCTATTTGTGCAGCTGGTGGCATGGCTGCAAGTATCCTTATTGAAAGAATTGAGGCATAACGATGAACAGACACTTCAACTTAGAAATCACTAGCAAAAAAGTTGCCGTTTTAACATTTAAAAACATCACCCTTGAGATGAACGTTTTAAGTGAAGAGGTTTTGAAAGAACTAGATGGGTATCTAGACGATTTCAAAGGAAACAAGGAAATTAAAGGACTCGTAATTGTCAGTGGCCGCCCAGATCAATTTATCGTTGGGGCTAGCATAGAAGAAATTTCGTATTTTACATCGGCAAACCAAGCCGCTAACGGTGCGACCTCCATGCAATCCATTTTTAATAAGCTAGACTCTCTTGGGATCCCCACCGTTGCTGCAATACATGGAAACTGCCTGGGAGGGGGGCTGGAAATGTCTCTAGCATGTAAGTGGCGCGTGGTAACTACAGATCCTAAAACCCAGTTAGCCTTGCCTGAAATTCAGCTAGGCTTAATTCCTGGAGCCGGAGGGACCCAAAGGCTGCCGCGACTCATTGGAATTCAAGCGGCTCTCGATATGATATTGACGGGAAGACGCTTAAACGGAACAAAAGCGTTAAAATGTGGCCTAGCGGATTCTTTGGTACCCAAAGACCTACTTCTTTCCACAGCTATCGAATTCGCTACTAAAAAAAGAACCTCAGAAAATAAATCTCCCAGCAGAGGATTTGGACAAGACCTCACCCGTTGGGCTTTGGAAGGAAATCCAATTGGACGCAGCACCATGTATAGCGCTGCAAAGAAGAATGTCGATGAAAAAACAAAAGGGCATTATCCAGCGGCCTATAATGCCCTTGCAGCCGTATTTGAAGGTTTTGACAAATCATTAACGGAAGGCTTAAAAATAGAGGCCAGTCTCTTTGGAGAGCTCGCCATGACCCAAGTAAGCCAAAGCCTGATCCACCTCTTCCATGCGACCACTGCCCTTAAGAAAAACCCTTATAGAAAAGAGCGCGATGCTAAGTTTGGGGATCGACCAGTCTCTAAGGTCGGCGTCATCGGTGCAGGGTTTATGGGCGCTGGTATTGCCACAGTGTGCGCAGACAAAAACCTCAAAGTCCTCATTTCAGACCCAAGCAAAGAGTCGATCGCTAAAGGTCTTAAATCAGCTAGAACCTTTTTTGGGAAAAAACTAGATCAGAAAAGAATCAAGTCTTTTGAAGCCTCAGCTGCACTAGCCCGCATCTCACCAGGGCTTAGTACGATCGGATTTGAAAATACGGATATCACGATTGAAGCTGCCCCTGAGGTGCTTGCCATCAAGCAAAAGATTCTTACAGACCTCGAAAAAACAGCCGGTGAAAATTGGATTTTTGCAACGAACACCTCAGCTTTGCCCTTAGCTGAAATTGCCTCTTCGGCGAAAGATCCAGCTCGCGTAGTCGGAATGCACTTTTTTTCTCCTGTCGAAAAAATGCCCTTGCTAGAAATTGTCAAAACAAAAGCTTCTGCTCCATGGGCTGTAGGACGTGCTTTTGAACTTGGTCAAGCTATGGGAAAAACCATTATTGTCGTTAATGACGGCCCAGGCTTTTATACGACGCGAGCGCTTGCATTTTTCTTAGCAGAAGCGGCGACATTACTACTTGAAGGCCAAAGCATTGACAAAATAGATAGATCTTTAGTCGACTTTGGATTTCCTGTCGGGCCTTTAGCCCTTATCGACGAGGTAGGCCTTGACATTGGGCAACACGTTTTAGAGACGATTGAAAAAGCATTTCCAGATCGCCTCAAACAGCCTGCAGGCTTTGATTCCCTCTTAAAGTCTGGTCGTCTCGGAAGAAAAAATGGGAAGGGATTTTACCGCTATGAGTCTGGCGAGAAGAAAGGCCCGGATGAAAGTATATTAGAACTTCTCCCGATTCAGAAAAATCCAACCAAGCTCTCTTCATCTGAGATCGTCGATAGATGCCTGTATGTCTTTATCAATGAAACAGCTCGCTGTTTAGATGAGGGAATTTTGTCCTCAGCGTTTGATGGTGATATAGGGGCTGTTTTTGGTTTAGGATTTCCAGCTTTTTGGGGCGGTCCCCTCAAAGCAATTGATCTTTTAGGTATTGAAACAGTGTATTCTAAACTTAAAGACTTTGAAAAACAGTTCGGTCCAAGATATGCGCCTGCAAGTTCGATTCAGTCTGCGTTTGAAACGAAAACTCTGTTTTTTGCAAGTGAGCCTGTTAAAGGAAATTCGCGGCACAAAGAGTCCTAAAAACGAGTCGTCCCTCTTTGATTGGAATCCTAGCGAATTTGGGATGCAGAGTCGCGAAGGGCTTCTTTCGGAGAGAGCCTAGGAAGATGGAAGGTCCTGGTCCCTTTTTCCCGAATTATGGCAAAGGGTAGAGAGGGCGCGCTAACTCTTCCCGAAATCGACATTGGTTCGATGGACACAAATTCTGATTGATCATCAAAAAAAGGATCGCGTTTACTGATTTTTTTGGGTTTCGGCTTTTTAACTTCTGGAGCAGCCTGGGGCCTAACATGTAGAGATGGGGACACCAAAAACTTCGGTTCTAAGGGCTGTCCTCGGCTAATTACGGTTGGACTCCAAGGCGCCTCAGGCAAATTAAAGACCGGACTGCCAGCAAAGGATATACTCGCAATGCCCCACAACAGTAACATTACTCTAATGTTTTTAACAACTTGTACAGTCACCGACATGTCTTCGCCCCCCTCTTTCTATTTATCGCCCTTAGGGGTAGAAAGCTTTAAGTCCAAAGCTAGTTAAGAACTTCCTAGGCCATGCCGATAAGAACCTAGTGGAGAAATCATGACCCATCTACTTATTACTCGAGGCGCGGAAGCAGGCACCAGAATTGTTCTGAGTGGCTTTCCGGTGTCTATTGGCAGGGATGAGTCTAATGAGGTGAGCCTTCAAGACTCAGAAGTCTCACGTCACCATGCTAGAATCAAGCAAAATGGCCGGCTATTTATACTTGAAGATTTGGAATCTAAAAATGGGGTCTACTTAAACGGGGACAAAATTCTCAACTCAATTGTTAACAATGAGGATAGAATTTTAATTGGTTCTACCGAACTTGTCTTTTTTGCAAATGCACAAGATATTCACTTAGCCGGGGATCTGATGGCTCTGGAGTTTTCGTATAGCGAAGATCCTGAGCTCTCTCAGCCGCTTCATCTTGACCGAGAGCCGCCCTATTCCGGTGCTGAGCCGAAGCGAATCGTTCTGTCACACGCCATTGATCAAATTTCGGCCGACTATGGTGCGACCAAAGAGATTTTCGATTGTCTCACTACCTTCGAATCTAGAACAGATATGAAAGACTTAGGACAGTCCATTTTAAAGAGTTTAGGTGCTATGATTCCGGGTTGTACTAAGGGTTGTATTTTCTTATGGGACTCATTAGGCAGGAATCTGGTGGCTCTTTCCTCGCTACACTTTGGAACTCAAAAAGAAAATTTTGCGATTTCAAAACGCGCCCATCAAGATGCGATTAACCGCAAGCAAGCTCTCATTTTAATACCCAACGTAACTGACTCTACGATCATCGGACAAGCTCGCATTATTATTCCCTGCATGAGCCGAGGCGAGGTGATTGCAACGATTCACCTAGAAACGTCACAGCCCATTCATGTTCTAAATTCCTTTGCCATTTCTCAAGTCATTGCATTAGCGGCGAAAGCAACTCCTTTTATTGACAACTTGGTCTTGCGGCGCGAGCAAGATGTCTGGCTTATCGGTATGATTGAATCTATGATCGCCACCATAGAGGCTAAAGATACTTATACTCTTGGACATTCCGAAAGAGTCTGCAAATACTCGATGGGAATTGCCGATGAGCTCCACCTGAATCGTGAACTTAAAAAGCAGCTGATGATCTCTAGTCTGTGCCACGACATCGGAAAAATAGGGGTGCCGGATGCCATTCTTAAAAAAGCTGCTCTACTTTCAAATGAAGAATATGAAGAAATGAAGTTACATCCAGTCATTGGCGCAAAAATAATAGAAAAGCTTCCCAACGCTAAACGTTTTCTAGGTGGTATCAAATACCATCATGAGAAATTTGACGGCACAGGATACCCTGAGGGCCTTGAAGGGGAGAGAATTCCGTTTTTTGGCCGCATAGTCGCTATAGCAGATGCTTTTGATGCGATGATTTCAGGCCGCTCCTATTCAGGTTTTATGGAAGCACCTGAAGCTATAGAAAAACTTCATGAAGAAGCTGATTTATTTGATCCTGAAATATTGAAGGCATTTACACGGGCTTGGGAAAGCGGGTTGGTTACACAAAAAAGTGATACCAAAGCACGATAACCTATATAAAATATTATTATTCCCCTATTTATTTAAAAACACCCCAAAAAAGAATCCTTTTTCAAACCCTAACCTCTTCGCATCAGTTAGAGTTATAATCGTCTTATAAACTATGGAAAAGGATGGCCACGATGTGGGGTGAACTCGCCGAAAGTATGCGAGCTGGCAACGGCTACATAAACGTTATGTTTGTTCTCGGGTTCCTAGGAACGGTGGTTCTATTGGAGCGCTTCACCATGTTATTTTTCGTATATAACATTAACAATAGGAAGTTTGTTGCTGAACTTCGAAAGATGGTTTTGGCTGATGATAAAGAGCGCGCCATGAGCTACTGCAAAACCGTTTCTGGGACAGGAGTACCTTACATTGCATTAAAAACATTGGAAGCCCAAGCAACGGATCCAAGTTCTGTTAGGGGAGCTCTTGAGGAGGCGGCCATTGAGTTTATTCCAAAAATTGAAGCCCGCATTAACGTCATACCAGCTATGGCGACTTTAATTCTTCTTACTGGGGTTCTAGGAAGTATCGATGGACTATGGGGCGCCTTCCACTCTATTGATGTACTCGACACAGCCAAGAAACAGGCGATTTTGGCCCAAGGCGTTGCGGGCTCTCTTGCCCCCACCTCTCTTGGTCTTCTTCTTTGCATGATACTCTTGGCCGGAAGCCAGATGATTCGAGGTGTAGCAGTTACCATTACAGACAAAGTTCACCACGGTGTTTCGGCCATAACAAACCTTCTAGTTCCAAATGATGTCGCTATTGTTAATGCTCAGCCTGTTATTATATCTCAACAGACACTTGATAAATCAATGACACCGGCTTCCAATGATTCCGCTAATGCCCCGGCAAAAAGGACTGGAGACAACCAAAATGCTTTCGATGACGTTACAATTGACGATATCAAAGACGAGGAAGAGATTATTTAGAGACGATTGGTCTATGCCCACTATCTTTCTGGGTTTGATCATATTGTTTACGATTAGTATCTTTGCGCTGAGGGCAGCTAGCCTTGGGTGGAATTTTGGGTTAGTTTCAGCCAAAATCCCTCAACTGGTTTCTGAAGATCGATATGAAGAGCCGGCATCGCTTCAAGTCGCCGCTCATGCGTTGGCCCAGAAATCCGAGAATGTATTAGGTGACGGTACTATAACTGTCGTTTTAGGTAATGATGCTCTCTTTTTTGGACCCATAGAGGCGTTTTCCACCAAACTAGGGAATGTAAGAAACAAATTCAAAGTGCCCCATGTCAACGGTTCTCCGCAAGTAGGTCAGATGCTCTCAGACTTGAAGAAATGGTCCCTCTTGAATCGGGAAAATTTGCCGAAGGTTGCCATACTTGTCCCTTTTCCAGGAGCCCCTATGCCTATAGTCATTGAGGTTATTGACCGCCTGAAGTCTGCTGGTGGTTTTTCCGATGTGGTGCTTGGGAGCGGTCTGCAATGAGGACATCACTTGCGTCCAAGCGCCTTTCGGAAATGAATACGAGGTTGAAACAAACCACATTTTGGTTTCCTGCGCCTGCATTTATAAGTATTGGTCTCGCGATGATCCTTACAGGACAAATTATCATTCATCTCAATCCTCGTTTAGGATCGTTGGCAGAGCTGCACGAAGGCTTTGGTAACGAAGAGCTGGAAGGAGCGATCCTAATTATGGTGTCGGTTTTAGGTGAAGATGTTGTCGTCACAACTCCTGAAGCTCGAGTCTATCGCTGGTCAGCCGAAGACCCGGAATCCGGCGATTTTAAGGATTTTAAAGCTTATCTTCAAACGCGTTCGAAAGAACTTCTCACGGAGTTTTCGGTGGAGCGAAGGGCAACCCCAACCCGAACCTCCATAGTAGTTTCCGCTGATCGAAGATCGACCTGGTACCACATCCATCCTCTTATCTCGGCATTTGCAGAGTCAGGATTTGATTCTTATGGGTTTGAAACAAAAATATTGAAGGATCACTCTCTTTAATGTCAAGAAACCATAAAAATTATAGAGTTGAACTTCGCATACTTCAGAATGGCGCTGCCATAAAGGACTTAGATCTTCCTTTAAAGACATCAGGGCTGCTTTCGCTTTCCAGTAAAGAAACTGATATTTTAGGATTAAATCTATATCCCTTATCAAGAAACATTCCGATTCTAAAAATTGGAAAAAATGAAGCTCAGGTTTTTATTGATCACGCCTGGGAAGGCTTTGTGGTATCAAGTGGAAAAATGATGGACGTCCTGCCTCATAAATCACTTGGTGACACCTATATCATGAAACCAGACGATTTTGCATCTTTGGCTTGGCACGACTTACGCCTTCTTATTTACATTAGAGAACCTATTGTTAAATGGAAAGCTCGCCGAGGCTCTGACTCAAAATATCTTTCCTCTCCTCTCTCTACTATGATTAGCGACAAGTGGCAGTCGGGCGCCAATCTTTTCTCATTAGGTGTTTGTCTATTTCTGTTTGCGGCATTCTGGACGGCCCTCTCCAGCATACCCAACCAAAGACCAGAATCCTTTGAGGATTTGGACAATTCCTATACGCTCCCATTTATAAGTGCCGATTTACTAAAAATCGCACCGGAAGTTTTACAAGAAAATTTAGAGGTTGACCGCCCGATTCGCTCTCTCCTCGCTTGGCATCGCAATTACTTGAGCAATGCATTTACTTGGAAACAAACGTCGCTGGTCCCTGACCATCAATTCCTAGGAGAGCGCGCCAAACAGGAAAGCGACGGTGTTGATGCCGATCTGTCAAAAATTCGAGGGGCATTGGCATCACTATCTGAAGCAGCCAGAAGCTCTCCTATTGCAGCACAAGTGCAGATTCCTATCGTTATCGGCCCCAGTTTTTCCCAGAAGGTTGTCGCGGTTTTAAATCGCTTTGAGTATATTTCAACCAATGCCAATACTCGTTTAAACACAAAGATGTCGTTTCAAGCTGAATTCCAGCAGGGCTCGGGCTACAATTGGGAAGATTATCAAAGAAAGAATGTGACCCCAAAGAACGATGCTCTAACCACTATTTCCCAGGGTATATTCAGTGTTGATAAAGAAAAAGCTCTTTACGAACAGTTTGACGTACTTAGCCGCCGCGCAGGCGGATATCGCGAAAAATTTCTTTCCGGCCTTGAAGACCAAGAAGCCCTTTCAGACGCACCGGGAATCTTACTTAAAACTACACCTGGGGTGGTCGGAATCAGTGAGGGGGCTATACCTCGAATTGACTTGAGAAAACTTGCAATGCTACCTGTTTCTACGTTTGGGTCTAAAGAAAAGGTAGATAAACCACTAGAACCATTAACCGGAAAGGTCAATCAGTCATTACTTCGTCAGGCTCTCTTGTCGCAGCGAATGGAGATACAATTGTGTTATGAGGCTGCTCTTAGGCGCAATATAGCCCAGAAGGGAAAAATGCGTTGGGAATGGATACTTGACACCGAGGGCCTTATTACGGATATTCAATTGGTGCGCTCAGAAATCGGTGACAACGATATGGCACGGTGTGTTCGACGAAAGATATCCGTTTTTAAACTTCCCAAGCCTAAGCTAGGAAGTATAAAGATTTCACATATATTTGATTTCAGACCCGAAAAGAACTTGTAAGGTAATGATGAATATTGAACTTGGCTCGGCGTTTAACTCGCAGGGAATCGTCGTGTTTCCTATTGGCGGATGCGGTGAATTCGGCAAAAATATGACTGGTTATGTGGTGGACGGCCGCCTTTTTGTGGTGGACGCGGGCCTGCTTTTTGCCGACGCGAGAAGCCTTGGCGTCGCCTCCGTTATTCCTGATGTAACCGAGATTTTTAAAAAGTTTGGTGGTCCGGCAGCTTACATCATTACCCATGGGCACGAAGACCACATTGGAGCTCTGCCTTTTATTTGTCGAGACTGGCCAGCTCTGATTTATGCTACGCCTTGGACCTGCCGTCTTATTGAAGGAAAGTTTGACCGTCACGGCCTCCAAGGCCTTAAAAACTCCATTCGAAAAGTAAATGCTGGAGATATCTTTACGATTGGTAAAGTCAAATTTGAGTATTTACATGTCAATCACTCAATTCCAGATGCCTGTGCCGTAATCATCGAACACAAAGGCACTAAAATATTACACACGGGCGATTTCAAAGTCGATTTAAAATGCGAGGAGTGCCCCCCTATTCGCCTTGAGGAGTATAGGCGCCATAAAGATATCACGTTAATGCTTGCCGACTCTACGAACGCTTCCCACCCCGGAGTCGGGCCAGGAGAAGCTGAAGTGGTTGAGCCTCTAAGAAAAGCTATTCTGGAATGTCGCGGACGAACTATTATTTCAACCTTTGCAAGTAACTTATGGCGGCTTCAAATCGTTGTAAAACTTGCTAAGGAACTCGGTAAAAAGGTTTTAGTTTCTGGAACAGGTATTGATAATTGCCTCAAACTTGCGGAAGAACTTGGTCACTTTAAATGGCCCGATGGGGTTAAAGTGAGTCCCGAACATCTAAAAAAAGTCGAAGATCGAGATTTGATCGTCCTCGCCACCGGTTGCCAAGCTGAAAATAGAGCCTCTCTTTATAAAATGGCTTATGGTGAACATCGAGATATTAAGATAATGCCCAACGATTCGGTGATCATTTCAGCCCGTACCATTCCTGGAAATGAAAAAGATGTGGCAGCACTCATTAGTGAACTTAGAAGACTAGGAGCCCATGTCATTACCACACGCAGCCATCCTGGAATTCACGTATCAGGACATGCCTACGCCGGTGAAATTAAATTATTGCTGGAAGCTGCAAATCCAAAGTATTTCATGCCCGTTCATGGAACTTATGCTCAAATTTGTGACAATCAAATTCTCGGCAATAGCCTACGCTTTCAGACCATCATTCCTGATAACGGCGCTGTGCTTGAAGTCCATAAGGATAAAGGCGTTCGCCAAATTGGCGAAGTCGACGTCCCCCTACTTTATGTGGACGGCGAGTCCTCGGCTCTACTTCATTACGAAACGATTCGTGAGAGACTTCGAGTTGGTGAGCTAGGTGGAGTTATTATTTCAGGTATTATTGATGTCAGAAAAGGCGTTTGGGCAAAAGGCCCGACACTTGAATCTCTTGGCCTTATGAATGAGTCAAAGAAAAAAGGTTTAGATGAATTTGGTTGGGCAAATGAGCTATTAGATGAAATCAAGGCTTGGGGAAAATCCTTAAAAGTTCCCCCAACCGATGCAGATGTCTCAGAAGTGGTGCGTGTGGCTGTGCGCAGAAAGCTCGCAAATGAGTTTCGCAAGAAACCTGTCGTTGTCTCAAACATATGGCTTCTCTAAACCCTTTGCTCGTGCTTTCTGCTGCCCCTTTTGAAGCTCAACCTTTGCTTGAGCTCTTATCGACCCATAAATTGTCTTATGAGTACATGTCTTTTGGTATCGGATCCATTGCTTCGGCATGGGGCGCTCAAAATCTGGCCGACAAATGTCGAGGAAGGCACGTTTTGATTTTGGGAAGCGCCGGGTGTTTTTATCCTTTTCAATCCCCTTATCTCATAAAAACGAATACGATTTTCTGGCGACCCAGATGTGTCAGTGAAAAATTATCTGAATTAATTGAGGGGCAAGAGTTACCATGGACCTCTAATAGTAAAAGCTTGCTGTCGTTTCCCATTGCTTCCGCAGATGTCTATACAACACCAGGCATTTCAGTATCTCCATCAGACATTATTGATTCCAAAATCGTTGAAAATTTAGAAATGTATTCGTTGTTGCCTATTTATCTAGCTGCTAAGACTTTTGATGCTTTTCTAGTGATCACAAACTCCGTAGGCCCCGAAGGCCGCAACCTCTGGAAAGATCATTTTAAGGTCGGCGCTCAGTTAACGGCACAAACCCTTTTGCCTCATCTCATCGCCAGTCCTCTCATCGCCAGTCCTCAATTAAAAGCTGATCCTATCTAACATTGACTTAAAATGTGTAAATTCGTGAGTTTCAGGTGCCCAAGCTTCTCTAGATTCATACGAAATAAATACATAAATATCAGCTTGTAGAAATGGATCTTGGATTCGTTTTACTCCTAACAAGCAAGGCCTAACTTCTAGAGAAGAGACCGTGTATAATTACTCTACTTGGTAAAATTGTGGCTCCTTTTAAGATAGAATATTGTAAAATGTCTTTAAGAAACTTGATCGCCAACAAGGGGGATGATTCCCGGCGAAAGCTCGTCATTAAGGCTGATATTCTTACTTTTTGGGGAATTCATTTTAAGTTGTTTGATTGTTCCATATCAATTGAGGTGAAGTCCTAATGTTACAAATTAGATACAATGCTAAAACGGATATTGGTAATGTCAGAAAAGTAAATCAAGATTCCTATCTGTTAAACTCTGATATTGGCCTATTTGTTGTTTGTGATGGCATGGGAGGGCATGCTGGGGGCGAGATAGCAAGCTCCATATGCTGCGCTGCCATGGAAAAGTATTTTAGCTCTTCAGATCTTCCAGAAAACTCAGATGAGTCAAAATACCACCTGGCGCTTTCTACCAGTATTAATCAAGCAAGTACTGAAATTTACGAAGAGGCTCTACGAAATCCGGACCTTAAAGGCATGGGTACAACGGCCACTAGTGCGCTAATTCGTGATCGAAGACTTCATTGTGGACATGTTGGCGACTCTCGCCTTTATCTTTTAAGAAAAAAGTTTCTTTATCTTTTAAGTAATGATCACTCACTTATTTTTGAGCAAATTAGGGCTGGAATCATCACCGAAGAGGAGGCTCAGTCTCACCGCCTACGAAATATAATCACTCGAAGTGTTGGCTTTTTAGAAGAAGAATTTGTCGATTGTTTTTCTGTAGATCTTGAGCCCGACGACTACATCTTGCTTTGTAGCGATGGACTTACAGGAAAAATGAGTAATTATGAAATTTGCGAACAGATACTCGCTCACGATTTGGCGGCGGTCGGTCATTTTATTAGTATCGCTAAAGAACGAGGCGGAGAAGATAATATCACTGCTGTGTTACTAAAGGTCTGTTCGCCCGAGTCTTAACGATTTTATTTCTATTACTATCGAGGCTTTCAGTGGGTCATGTCAGCATTATTATTTCTGGTGATCGGTCTCAGCCAAAGACAGAATTTCACATTCGGAAAATTTGGCTTAACTTATTTTATGTATTGGCTTGTATCGGCGCTCTTTTACTTGGAATTGGTTTAGCAGACTATATTCAACTTTTAAAATTGCAAGACCACTACTCGGTAGCCATCACTGAAAATCAACAGCTTAAGGGTGAAGCTCAGATCTTGATGACAAATCTCGAGGATTTAAAAAAGGGCCTCTTTCGGGTTGAAGAGTTTGCAGGAAAACTTGATTCCCTAGTTCAATCCCAAAATTCAGCGGTCAAAAGTGAGACAGGCATTGAAACTCCTAGGCCGGAAAAACACGCGGCGCCTAGCAAATCGGCGAGCGCGGCAAGATCCTGGCCGCTTGGAATTTCCATAGACTCTTTGATTTTTAGGCCACTTATAGAAAACATCCAATCAGCACATTCGAAATCTGACCTCCTCATTTTGGACTTACAAACACTTTTGTCCAAAATTCAGGCCCACACTTCACTACTTGCTGCTTTGCCCGTTGGCAAGCCGGTTGAAGGCTGGGTTGCCTCAGTTTTTGGATATAGAATTTCGCCCTTCACGGGCATGAATTCCAGCCATCAAGGGATCGATATTGCGGCCCCTATTGGCACCCCCGTTATTGCGCCGGCTGACGGTGTCGTTATTTATAGCGGGGTCAAGGATGGCTTTGGCAATTTCCTAATGATTGCCCATGGATATGGTGTGGTTACGCGCTATGGGCACAACTCTGCGCTGCTCGTAAAAGTCGGTCAAAAAATCACAAAGGGAGAGCAAATCGCCGCTGTTGGTGATACGGGGCGCTCCACCGGTCCCCATTTGCACTATGAGATTTGGGTGAATGGGCGGGTTGTAAACCCGAATCGTTATCTCTTAGGAAATTTTTAAAACATCCAGAACTTTTTGCAGCGGAGCGCTTTTCCTTCGAAAGCA
Source organism: uncultured Pseudomonadota bacterium (assembly GCA_903844895.1). Taxonomy (GTDB): domain Bacteria; phylum Bdellovibrionota_B; class Oligoflexia; order Oligoflexales; family CAIMVM01; genus CAIMVM01. The sequence goes on along the minus strand of CAIMVM010000044.1, from coordinate 40,890 downwards.
AGCTCCTTTTCTGCTACAGTTCGTTCACTGTTTTTAAAAGCAATTTAAGCAAAAAAAGGCTTCTTAATGAGTTTAATCGCAAAGCTATTTGGCACCCGAAACGACCGGCTTATAAATCGCGAAATCAGACCTCTGGTTGACAGAATTAACGGCCTCGAATCAGGATTGATTTCTCTTTCCGATATTCAGATAAAAGAACATTCCATGGCCCTCAGACTCCGCCTGCAAAATGGCGAGCCCATAAAGAACGTGCTTCCTGAGGCTTATGCACTTTGTCGGGAAGCATCAAAACGCGCCCTTGGAATGCGCCATTTCGACGTTCAGTTGATCGGTGGTATCGTCTTAAATTCAGGAAAAATTGCTGAAATGAAGACCGGCGAAGGTAAAACTTTAACGGCAACCCTGCCTTGCTACCTCCATGGCCTATCTGGAAAAGGCGCTCATGTTATCACGGTTAATGACTATTTGGCGGAACGTGATGCCACTCAGGTGGGAAGACTTTTCGATTTTCTTGGGCTTAGAACAGGCATCATACATCATGGGTTGTCAGATCAAGAGAGAAAAGACGCCTATGCTGCTGACATTACCTATGGAACTAATAATGAAATAGGGTTCGATTTTCTTCGTGACAACATGAAAACGGAACCGGAGCGACTTGTTCAGCGTGGCTTTAATTTTGGTATTGTCGACGAAGTTGACTCCATCCTAATTGATGAAGCTCGAACTCCCTTAATTATCTCTGGGCCTTCAGACACCAAAACAGAGCTTTATGTTGTGGTCAACCATGCCATTCCTGGCTTGCAGAAAGACTCTGACTACGTTTTTGATGAAAAATCGCGGGCCGTATCACTCACAGAAGACGGTATTTCTAAGCTAGAAAAGCGCCTTAAAGTTGATAATCTATACGACCCTAAAAATATCGATTGGTTGCACCATGTAAATCAAGCTCTAAAGGCTCAAATCGTATTCAAGAAAGACGTCGACTACGTAGTACGCGGTGGTGAGGTCGTTATTGTCGATGAATTTACGGGAAGACTTATGCCGGGTCGCCGATACAGCGACGGACTCCACGGCGCCTTGGAAGCCAAAGAAAACGTGCAGGTTCAAAGAGAGACTCAGACCTTAGCTACAGTTACCTTCCAGAATCTTTTTAGAATGTATAAAACCCTCGCTGGTATGACAGGTACCGCCGACACAGAGGCTGCGGAATTTCAAAAAATATATAATCTAGACGTCGTTGTGGTGCCCACAAACAGAGTCATGATTCGTCAAGATGAACAAGACCTCGTGTACCGAACTTCGAAAGAAAAATATATTGCTATTGCGGATGAGATTGCCTTGGCACAAGCCAAAGGGCAGCCCGTCTTGGTGGGAACAGTATCCGTTGAAAAATCAGAACTTCTTTCCAGTCTTTTAGCGAAGAAAAACATCCCACATGAAGTCTTGAATGCCAAGAACCATGCTCGTGAAGCCACCATTATCGAAGAAGCTGGACTCAAAAATAGAGTAACAATCGCCACCAACATGGCGGGCCGAGGTACTGACATTAAGCTTGGAGAGGGTGTTTCTGAGGTGGGCGGACTTTATGTCATAGGTACCGAAAGACACGATTCGCGGCGCATTGACAATCAGCTGAGAGGCCGATCTGGACGTCAAGGGGATCCTGGTCGCTCTAAATTTTTTCTTTCCTTGGAAGATGATTTGATGCGAATTTTTGCTTCCGATCGCCTGGGCCAAGTCATGAAAACCCTAGGCATGAAAGACGGCGAAGCCATCGAATCCCCCATGGTATCTCGTGCCATTGAGCGGGCTCAAAAGCGCGTGGAAGAGCAAAATTTCTCAAGTCGAAAGCACCTCTTAGAATACGACGACGTCATGAATCAACAGCGGCAAGTCATCTATTCTAGAAGATCTGCAGCATTGAACGGTCAGTCTGATTTAGATTTTTTTGGAGAATCCGTCACCAGAGCTGCCTCATCTATTATTCAAAAATATTCCCCGGAAGCAACCAATTCCGACAACTGGCAATTAGATCCTGCAGGCAAAGAACTTTCCGCTGAATTTGGTCTTGAGATACATCTTGAAAAGATTACATCAGAGACCCAGCATACCGTTGCTAGCTTGTCAGAAACTGTGCTTGATTTTGTTAGCGGTGACTTTGAGCGCAAGCTTACGGGTATTGAGCCTGCTATTGCGGAACGAATCTGCAGTTATATCTATCTGCAAGTTATCGATCATGCTTGGAAAAATCATCTTTTAGCAATGGACGCATTAAAAGACTCCGTTTCTCTGCGGGGCTATGGACAAAGAGATCCCCTTCAGGAATACAAAAAAGAGGCCTTCACCCTATTCAAAGGTTTGGTTCAAAGAATAGAAGATGAAACAACCCTAACCCTTCTGAGAATGCCAAAGCCTACTTTGTCAATGTCTCGCCCCCCAGAAATGGAAGAGTCGGAGATGGACTTTGTGCACCCTAATGCGTCTCCGGCAAAAGTCACTGAGAAAGAGCCGCTAGAAGAAGATAGAATGATCTATCACGGAACAAGGCTTGACCGAGAGGCCCCTCAAGCGCAGGGCACTTTTAGAAATGGCGATAAGGTTGGCAGAAATGACCCCTGTCCGTGTGGATCAGGAAAGAAGTTTAAACAGTGCCACGGTAAATTGGGTTAAATCGAGTTTGAAAATGAATCGCAAAGGAGCAGAAAATGAATTTGCCGATAGTTCCAAAATACGCTGCACTTTTAGCTGTTCTTTTTCTAATTCTGAGTGTGAGAACCTTATCCCTAAGAAGGAAACATAAAATCGGTGTGGGTGACGGCGGAAACCTTATCTTAAAAAGAGCCGCTAGAGCTCACGCCAATTTTTCCGAGTACGTACCTTTGGCCATCATTCTTCTAGCCTTCTGCGAGACCTGGTTGGCGCCGGGGCCTCTCCTTCACGTGGCTGGCACCAGTCTATTAATAGGCAGAGCCCTCCACGCTTATGGCATTAGCCAACCAGTGGAAAACCTCCGCTTTAGGGTTTCAGGAATGGCCATGACTTTTACTTCTATTGCTATAGCCATTGGGTTTCTATGCTTTCATGGATTTGTACCGCAATCCTAAGCTCTAAGAGATCGCCCCCTCTTCATATTCTGCCCATCGCTCGATGGGCTTTCCTATTTAACCTTGGTAAGCATCTCCTAGATTCGTGATATGATTGTAAAGGAGACCTAGGAGGCCCATATGAGAATATTTGAACTCCCGAAAAAGAATACAGAAGCTTGTTTTCAAAACATCTTAGACTTGGTAGACAAGTCGGTTTCTAACTGGGAAAGAAAGGCCGGGAAGTCCTCCGCATTTGGCGATGAAGAAATGACTGCTATCGTTAAAAAAGGAAAAACAGAAAAGAACGAAGCCCCTCCTGAGCCACCACAGGAAGACCAGATGCTCGACGAAGTTGATTCCAAATCTCAGAGTCGATATTGGTTCTTTGTGGCCATCTGCGCCACTTTACTAGCGCTGGGTCTCTTTTTCTTCTATCAGATGTCGAGATAAGTTGGCCTCATTAAGAATCTTTGTGAAACCAGCTGACAATTATAAAAGTATCATTCTAGATGTTTTCAAGTTGACAGTGAGTCTTGCCCTAATTTTTGCTGCGGCTTAAAACTCTAGTGCTTTTTTAGGAGCTTTTTTCCGGATAGGAGCGTGTTTCAAATTTCTTAGTATACAAAGGTATTAATGTTCATACAGTCGTACTCCCCAAAGTACTCTCCAAAGTACTCTCCAAAGAACTTTCAAAAGAACTTTCTGACCTCATCGAACGAACGGATCACAAGAAACATGTCGGGGATGTCACCCTCGGTGAAATCATCTTAATTAGCCCCTCAACACTTTCGTTAAGTATTCATTTAAAGAAGGAAAGTCGTTCGTTTCTTTTCAATGCTTGTTCGTTTCTCTCTGGGTTTGTAACCTTTGAGCAAAAAATTTGTATGTCTACGGATTCTCGCCGTTGTTTCCGCAGCATATCTAGCTCCCATTCTAGAGTTGTCTTTACTCATTTGCACATCTAGAGCCCAATGAAGCGGGTTCCCCCAATGAGCTCTAAGAGCTCTAAGAGCTCGAGCAATCGTTGCCGCATTGAGAGAAATGCTTGTGATATAGTAGCGTTCTTTAGGATTGGGTCTTTCGCTAGATTTATCTGTTTTGGATTCGATCATAGGAATGGCTTTTAGGCCCGGCCACTCTTTAAGATCCTATATTTCGTCCGCTAAAAACATCTTGTATATGCTCTCCTCTATTCGTCCAGGATAGCCAGCTAAGGTGCTCTTGATATGGGTTTCATCTAGAACGTGGTGCGTGTCAAAGGGTTCCTTAACTGCCTCTAGAGTTATTCCCTGATTCCCCCACCAAGCCAGCACCTTAACGTTTCTTGACTTTGCTGTCTCTGGGCTTTCAGCCCGGGAATCTGAAAATAATAAAAACTGCGCGAGAAAATAAAGTCTACTCAATCTTGCCGCAAAATTGCTGCATATTGTGCTTTTCCATGGCGTCAGCTATGCGTAACCAGCTAAGTCTAGAAACGGTTCTAAGTGTCTTTATAGGGTTTGTGTGACAGAAAAACGTTGAATATCAACAACCCCCCATTCGGCATCGGACTCTTGTTGATCCGTAAAATGACCCTTCGTAAAATCTGCGATGACGTCGACCCAAAAGGCATGCGCCCATTTGGCTCCAGCTATCTGTCGGACTTGCCAGTCACCTGGATAACGAGTAAAAGCCCAGTGTGCCAATGCCCGGCCGTGCCCACCGCGGCGCTTAGAGGGAATGATATAGAACTCCGCAACATCAAATCTCGAAAGGCCGATGTTGACAATGATAAATCCAATAGGCTTCCCCTCGTTCCACAACAGAAAGCCTTCGTGGGTGCTGTCACAAATTGTGTACTCATAAAGACCTTCTGAGTTCGGTTCCTTACCGGTAAGGCGCGAGAACTCCGCCTCGTAGTTTTGCGAAAGACGTGAATAAATGAATTCATTATGTTCTTCAAATTTTGTTATCTCTATCATTTTACTTCCGGAAAAAGTTTGAATCATTTTTCTTTCGTACAAATAAATACAAGCTTGTTGCTGATCGTCCCGGGGTACCAGGAAATGCGTTTTGAAGTAAACCTTCCGAAATTTCGCCAACTGGTTTCCATGGTGTCATTGTCTTATGTACTGACACACATTGCCGTGAAAAATGAATTGGTCTTTCTAATTTCACTTCCACAGCGCATTAAATTGCACTCATAGAGCTTTTTATAATTTTAAAAAAGTCTTTTTAAGATCGAGGCACAGCACCTTCACTGCTAAAGCAGGCCTAGATTGAAAGGTGCCGTGTCCTGTGGTTTTTGGCGCCATTAATTCGGTAATGAAACAGCCTTTTCAAATTTATTCCATGAGTTTGAAAAGGCTGCACAAGATTTTTGAAACCGGTATTGGCCGAGGTTTAGCTTTCTGCGACCTGGCCTTCCACAGCCTGAATTTGTAATTCAAAAACAGTTTGTAGCGAGGACTGGGCTGCATCCATAATTTCCATAACCTGTTCTTTCGAAAAACTATGACGTTCTGCGGTTCCTTGAATCTCTAGGAATTTTCCGCCTTGCGTCATGACCACATTCATGTCGAGGTCTGCTGTAGAATCTTCATCATAATTTAAATCTACAAGAAGCTTTCCGTCTAAAATTCCAACCGATACAGCGGCTAAAGAGTCCCTTATCGGATTGTTTTTTAATTTTCCTTTTCTAAGCATCGCGTCTACTGCCAATTTGAGGGCAACATAGGCTCCATTAATGGAAGCGGTACGCGTGCCCCCATCTGCCTGAATCACATCACAATCAATGAGGAAGGTTAAATCTGGGCATTTAGAAGCATCAAAAATTCCGCGCATAGATCTACCAATAAGGCGTTGGATTTCCTGGGTTCTACCGCCTACCGAGCCCCGCTCTCTTTTGGTTCGGCTGTGTGTAGCTGCTGGCAGCATGGAGTACTCTGCTGTTAGCCAGCCTGAAACATTTTTTTGAGATCTCATCCACCCAGGAACTCCGTCTTCTACGGTCACTGTGCAGATGACTTTAGTATCTCCCATTTCTACCAAAGCCGATCCGTCGGCGTTTTTAATAAAATGTGGGGTTATTCTAATGGGTCTCAATTGACCAGAAACACGGCCATCTTTTCTCATGGAAATCCTTATTTAGACGCAAAATAGCCTGGACCATCTGCGTCTGTGGGTTGTTTAGAAATAGGAGCGCAAATATCTTCCGGATAGTTTCCGGTAAAACACGCCATACAATAGCCTTGGGACTTGTCAGACAAAGCTTCTTTCAGGCCAGCATTACTCAAATACCCAAGCGAGTCCGCACCCAAGAGATCGCGGATTTTGTCGACAGTGATTTGAGCTGCGAGTAACTTCTTACGATCCGGAGTATCAACACCGTAAAAACAGGAATGGGTAATAGGCGGAGAGCCTACACGAAAATGAATCTCCTTAGCGCCAGCCTCTCTTAGCATTCTGACTATTTTGGTTGAGGTTGTTCCACGAACAATAGAGTCATCAATAACCACGACACGCTTGCCCTTTAAAACACCTTCAATAGCATTTAATTTGAGTTTTACACCAAAATCACGAATCGCCTGGGAAGGTTCAATAAAGGTTCTTCCCACATAGTGATTACGGATGAGTCCTAGCTCTAAAGGTATACCCGTAGCTTGAGAATAACCAATGGCCATAGGGACTCCTGAATCGGGAATTGCCACCACTACATCGGCCTGAGTGGGATACTCTTTGGCTAGAATTTCTCCCATTCGTTTTCTTTGTATGTAAACTGCTGATCCATTTTGGGTGCTATCTGGCCGTGAAAAATAAATGGGCTCAAAGGAACAAAACGCTTCGGGCTTTTTTTCGAAAGGAAACTCTGACGCTTCCTCCTGTCCCTCTTTCAAAATGAGAAATTCGCCAGGTTTAATTTCACGAACAAACCGCGCATCTATTAAATCTAGAGCACAACTTTCCGAAGCCACGATCCAAGCGTTACCTTTTTTTCCAAGCACTAAAGGCCTTAACCCGTAAGGATCTCGCACTGCATAGAGTGTCTCCTCAGCAGCAACCACTAAGGAGTAGCCGCCTTTTACTTGCTGGAGCGCTGAAATCAATTTCTCTTTTACGGTAGCTTTTTTACTTTTGGCAATTAGATGTGAAATCACCTCTGTGTCGGAGGTTGACGTAAAAATAGATCCTGATGCTTCAAGTTCTTTTCGAATGGTTTCCGCATTGGTCAGGTTGCCGTTGTGGGCTAAGACAATCGAACCGTTTTCAGAACTTTGGTAAACAATGGGCTGAATATTTTGGACAAGATTGCCTCCCGTAGTGGAGTAGCGAACATGGCCAACACCGAGTCTACCTGTCAAACGACTCAGAATATCTTTATTAAAACCATCTGATACAAGACCAAATTGCTTATGGGAACGAAGCACTTTTCCTTGCTTATCATCATCAACCGTCACAATGCCACAAGCTTCCTGGCCTCGATGCTGGAGAGCGTACAGTCCCAGATAAACTAAATGAGAGGCTTCATTGTCGCCTAGCACGCCCATTACGCCGCATTCGTCTTTAAATCCGTTCATGTAAACCATCCCTTTTCAATAAGAGCTCTCCTTTATTCGTTTGCTGAAGACTCATGCTCCGGATAAAAAAGAGTCGCCTTCATAAAGTCGCGATTGAGCCTAGCTATATTTTCGATAGAGATTTCTTTGGGGCACGCTGCTTCACAGGCTTTGGTATTGGTGCAGGCGCCAAATCCTTCTTCATCGTGCTGGCGTAACATGCCTAGGGCGCGTCGCATTCGCTCAGGTTGGCCTTGGGGTAAAAGGGCCAATTGACTTACTTTTGCCGAGACAAACAGCATTGCCGATGAATTTTTACATGCCGCCACACAAGCTCCACAACCAATACAAGCAGCTGCTTCAAAGGACTTGTCGGCGAGATCTTTAGATATAGGTAGAGCATTGGCATCTTGAGCAGAACCTGTGTTTACGGAAACAAAGCCGCCTTTTGCCATAATTCTATCAAAAGGAGTTCGGTCCACAATAAGGTCTTTCACAACCGGAAAGGCACCTGCGCGCCATGGCTCAATAAAGAGCTCATCGCCTTCTTTAAAGGATCTCATATGAAGTTGGCAAGCGGTAGTACCTTTAGATGGGCCATGGGGGCGTCCGTTAATAACCATGGAGCAAGAACCGCAAATCCCTTCTCGGCAATCATGATCGAACGAAATCGCATCCTCGCCTTTTTTGATCAAATCTTCGTTAAGGACATCAAGCATTTCCAAAAAAGACATATTTGGATTTACGTCGCTTGGACTATACGTTTCCATTTTTCCTGGGCTTTTTGCGTTTTTTTGGCGCCAGACATGAAGCTTAATTTTCATTATTTATAACTCCTTGTGGAAAGTTGCAGCGTTTCAAATGTGAGCTCTTCTTTGTGTCGAAGAGGCACTTTATCTTCACCTTGATACTCCCAAACCGCGACATGGCAGAAGTTTGCATCATCGCGCTTGGCTTCGCCTTCTTCTTGGTGCTCAACCCTAAAATGGCCGCCACAAGATTCTTCACGAATCAAGGCGTCTCGACACATAAGTTCGCCAAATTCTAAAAAGTCCGCTACTCTACCCGCTCTTTCGAGGGTTTGATTTAGCCCTTCAGCGGTGCCGGTAACTTTCAGGTTTGACCAAAAGTCTTTTTTCAGAGCCTGAATCTTAGAGATCGCAGATTCCAGTCCCGCCTTATCACGAGCCATTCCGCACTTTTCCCACATAATATGACCCAGTTCTTTGTGAAATTCCGCTGGTGTCTTCGTGCCATTTATGGACATAAACTTTTGTATACGCTCTTTAACTTCATTTTCTGCCTGAATAAATTCTGGGGCATCAATAGAGGTTTTTTCTGGTTTCGCTGTAGCAAAATAATTTCCGATGGTATTGGGAAGGACAAAATACCCATCTGCAAGGCCTTGCATCAGAGCGGACGCACCAAGGCGATTCGATCCATGATCTGAAAAGTTCGCTTCGCCAATGACATGGAGCCCAGAAATAGTGCTCATGAGATTATAGTCTACCCAAAGACCACCCATCGTGTAGTGAACCGCTGGATAGATGCGCATGGGCATCTTATAAGGGTTTTCATCGGTTATTTTTTGATACATGTCAAAGAGGTTGCCGTAACGCTCCCTAACCTTATCTTCTCCAAGTCTTTTAATGGCGTCAGCGAAATCTAGGTAAACACCAAGGCCACTTTCGCCTACTCCTCTGCCATCATCGCAGGCCTCCTTCGCGGCTCTAGAGGCAATATCTCTAGGTGCTAGGTTTCCATAAGAGGGATACTTCACTTCTAGAAAATAGTCTCTTTCCTCTTCTGGAATGTCTGCTGGTGGACGCTTGTCGCCTTTTTTCTTAGGCGCCCAAACACGTCCGTCATTTCTGAGGGACTCTGACATAAGCGTGAGTTTGGATTGATGATCTCCTGAAACCGGAATACATGTAGGGTGGATTTGCGTAAAACAAGGGTTCGCAAAGCCAGCGCCCTTTTTGTAGGCCCTATAGGTTGCCGTAACATTACAACCAATAGCATTTGTCGAAAGATAAAATACGTTGCCGTAGCCCCCGGTGGCCAAAACTACCGCATCTGCTGCCCAGCGTTTGATTTCTCCCGTCTCGAGATTTCTCGTAATAATGCCGCGAGCTTTTCCATTGACAATCACAAGGTCGAGCATTTCGGTTTTGCCGTGCATCTCTACGGTGCCCATGCCAATCTGTCTAGAAAGTGCTGAGTAAGCACCTAGAAGCAACTGCTGTCCCGTTTGACCTCTTGCATAAAACGTTCGAGACACCTGCGATCCACCAAAGGAGCGGTTGGCTAATAGTCCGCCATAGTCCCTAGCAAAAGGAACCCCTTGAGCTACGGATTGATCGATGATGTCAGTAGACACTTGAGCTAGCCGATAGACATTAGCTTCACGAGCTCTAAAATCGCCGCCTTTAATGGTGTCGTAAAAAAGCCGGTGAACGGAATCACCATCGCCTTGATAGTTCTTAGCCGCATTGATCCCACCTTGTGCGGCGATCGAATGGGCCCTTCGCGGAGAATCTTGATAACAAAAAGCGGTTACTTTGTATCCCAGTTCAGCCATTGTTGCCGCTGCTGAAGCGCCCGCTAGGCCCGTCCCTACAACAATTACCGAATATTTTCTTTTATTCGCAGGATTGATCAGCTTCACATCAAATTTATGTTTGGACCATTTTTCGGCAAGAGGTCCACTTGGAACTTTGGATTCAAGTTTCATCAAAAATTCTCCTTTTTAGCTAAGTATGCCAAGCAATACCGCGACAGGTATGCTTGAAAAACCCAAAAACAGCACGATCGCCAGAAAGTCGCCCAGGCGTCTAATCGCCTCATTATACTTGGGATGATTGATACCCAAGGTCTGTAGTGAGGAGCTTATGGAGTGTGTTAGATGAAGACATACGGTAAAAGTAGCAAAAACATATAGACCCACGAGCCAGGGTTCTTGGAAGGAAAGAATCACCATTTGATAGGCATCGAAGGCGTCAAGTTCAGAAAAAAGCTCCGGATGTGTGAGGCGCCAAGTAAAGTGTGCAAGATGATAGATGATGTAAAGAAGAATTACAAAACCGGTCATACCCATATTTCTAGAGCTCCAACTAGACCCCTTCCAAGCTGAAGAGGCATAGGGAATAGGATTGGCAGCGCGGTTCCTTTTTGTAAGAACAACAGCCGTTACCACGTGGACGACTAATGCTACAACACTTAAAATCCTAAACGCCCAAAGGAGTGCCGGAAATTTTCTAAGCGTTTCTGCATAGGTATTAATGGCCTCAGGTCCTGCATAAATCAGCATGTTTCCGCTCATATGGCCCAGCAGAAAAAAAATCATAAATAGCCCAGATAAACCCATCAACCACTTTTGACCAATGGTCGACTTCATCGCCTTAAAAACCCAAGAGTTCATTTTGGTTCCTTTTCTTTTTGAAATTGAACATTTGTCCTTTTTCTTTCCGCTCTTTAGAGAGCCGCTAGGATATCAGACTTCGTGGCAGCGCGCATTTAAAAACTGCCGTCCTCCAGCTAGGCCAAAACCTTGGCACGAGAGGTAAAATAGGCAAAAAAAGACTGCCCCTCTAGATTCCTTTGCAGGTGTTATCAAAGCGGCCGAGGATCGTGTTCCTCGGCCGCCGTCTTGCTTTTAGAAATGCGATTTACGCCGGTATCATGCGCTTTGGACTCCCGCAACGACGACGAGGGCAGGCTGCTTGCTAAAAAACTTTATTGCGGCCCGCTTTATATCCTCTCGAGTCACCTGCTCAATCTCCGCTGAATAGCGCATAAATTTATCAAAACCTAGCCCATAAAGCTCCATAAGAGACATCGTCATGGTCTGGCTGTCTGCTTTTTGCATATCCATCTCATGGAGCCCGATCAAATGGGCCTTAGCCCTTGTAAGCTCTTCTTCCGTTACAAGCTCGGTCGCAATTTTGGCGAATTCCTCTTTCATGCCTAAAATAGCTTCCGCTAACTTACTTGGCGCAGTAGCGATATAGCCTCCAATAGAGCCCTTTAAACAGCCAAAGGTGGTGATGGGAGATACGGAATAGGCCAAGGGGTTTTTTTCCCGAAGCTCCATAAAAAGCCTTCCCCCATGTCCCCCTAAAATGTCGGTCATGACTTCCAGCGCTGGCTTTTCCTGGTCCATCCAACTCACTCCTCTAAAACCGTAGATCAGATGACTCTGCTCGCGGTCCATGGGAATATGCTTTTTGACACCGGCCCATGGGCTTAAATCTTCTTGCTGCTTTGGAATAGGAGTTGATGTGGCCGGATGAAAGGATTCTAACCGTTTCGCTAGTTTTTTAACAATGATCTCTGGAGCTTGAGGGCCTACGATAGAAATCACCCAATTTCTTGATTCGATCATGCCTCTATAAAACTCATTGAGTTTTCTTATAGTAACTGACTCTACGGCCTGTTTGCTGCCATAGACCGGGTGGGCATAGGGGGTTCCTTCGAATAGAATACTTTGAAAGGTCTTCATAACCTGGTGAGCTGGTGAGTCCTCTTGGGCTTTGATGGATTCTAGAGTTTCCCGTTTGTAGGACTCGAGCTGTTCTTCAGGGAAGACTGGGTGCAAAAAGGCATCACAAAATAAGCTTAGCATGTCATCCGTTTGATCTGCGAGGCAATGCATCGCCAGCCCAACGGAGTCTTTGCCCGAAAACCCATGAAGTGACGCACCAAGAGACTCAACCTGTCTCACAAACTGATCTCGAGGAATGGATAGGGTTGCCTCTGCCCAAAGGCGAGACAGGGCATGATGCATTCCCAAGTCCTTTTCAGACTCAAAAGAGAGTCCCCCACGTGCTGCGATGACTAGGCTAACTTGCTCAGCGGCCGCGTTTTGACGATAGATAAGCTTCAATCCTGGCTTCATCGTGTCAACAAAAACGGGATTAGGTGCAGCATGTTCCCATTTTGCTTCGCGGGTCTCCGCGACGGTTGACGAGCCAGCTTCCTTGTAGGCCTCTTGAATTCCTTGCCGGTAGGCCTTCAACACATCACTTTCGGTGATATGAGAGTCTGTTGGAATCATCCCTACAATGATTGCTTTTTCAGGGTCAAGCCAGCGACGAATCGCACTCTCTACGAGAGAGGGGGTGGCAAGATCTATCTGTTTAGAATAGAGATCATCAAAATGCAACTTTAGGGATGTTTGAGCGCCAAAACCCACACTTCTTGCCTGGCCTTCCACAGTCTCGTCTCGGTAAATACGATCCGATTTTAAAGAGGCTCGAGCCCGCGATATTTCTTCACTTGTCACCGGATCGTGGGACAAAATGAGGGTTAACTGTTTGGCCATCGCAGTAATACAGTCGAGATAAGATTCCAGGGGAGCTGCTGCAGACACCGTAAAAAGTCCATCGAACTGAGGGGTAAATCCAGAAACCCCCACTGCAGAGCAAACCCGAGACTGATCTCTTAACCTAAGATTCAGGCGTGACATGTCACCTTGTCCTAAAGCAAAGGCAGCCAAATCAATAAGCGGTGTATCAAAGTGTTCCAGCTCAGGTGCTGGGAGAGCAATTTCAACTCGAGCCACTTGGTAGTTTTCTTTTAAAAGAGCTGCTTTGGGTTGTTGGGGAAAGGTATGACTTGGAAACAGAGGTTGACGCAGGGCTTTGCCGGTTTTGACTTCAAGGCGTTTTTTAAGATACCCCAGCATCTCCTTCGCGTTAAAATCACCCACAACTACAAAAGTCATATTATCAGGCTGATACCATTTTTTATGAAAAGCCATTACCCTAGCTTGGGTAAATGCCGCCACTTCGGGTTCATAGCCGATAATAGGTCGGCCAGCTTCATTCCCTTCATAGCAAAGCTCAAAAAGCCTTCTTCCCATCTTGCCGCCTGGGTCGTCCAACCCGCGACGTATTTCTTCCAGGATGACTTGGAGTTCTCTCTCCAACTCTTCTCCATCAAAACTGGAATTGAAGACGGCGTCGGCCAATAAGTCGACTCCCTCATAAGCGTGTTTAGAAATCAAATTCATATAATATACGGTACGCTCAAACGTCGTGTAAGCATTGATCTCGCCCCCCCAGCCTTCTACCAAGGTTCCGATTTCACCCATTTTCCGAGACGGTGTTCCTTTAAAAAGCATGTGCTCCACCACATGGGCCATCCCACGCTCATCAAGTGCCTCATGAAGAGCTCCTGCCTTAATCCAACACTGAATTGAGACCACTTTAGAAAAATGATTTTCTTTTAATACGACTTCAAGGCCATTCGAGAGTTTTTCAATTAACAAAGTCTACCTTTCACATGCGCACATCAAGTCCGAGGGAAACGGCTTGGTGCAAATTGGATTTAGTTAAATCTTTTCTTGAGGAGTGGTAAGCAAGAGTAAAGCCATTGTTTACAATAGCAACGCCCCCTGCAGCAAAACTAATGGGCGCGTCAGACGCAATCGTCTGCCCATAGGACACAATTAAACGTAGCGTGTTTTGCACCGTCGCGGTAGCTGAGCCAGTAACAGACCGCTCTTTCGAAGTCATGCCTAATAAAACCTCGCCTTGAATGCGCTCACGTTCTTTATAGTCGATTTGGGTGGTTACAGCACCTTCTCCCCAAAGACCGGCAATTCCATAACGAATGGTTTTAGGTGCAAGATTTTTAATTTTTTCTCCATTGATGTTTTCGACGGAGGCGCCGACCCGAATCGAAGTACTTAAAAGCGCTGCAACTCCTCCCCCTAATCCATTTCCTGATACCTTTTCCCATTTTCCGTCGTTTTGATCATAACCCTCTGCATGAATAAAGCTGAGTCCCACAGAAACTTTAGCAAACGCCTGAGCGAGTCCAATAGTAAATCGCCTCTCCGCGGGGTCATCAAATTGGACTGCTTCTAAAAAGTTTTTTTGATCTTTTTCAGGATGGGGAAGTGTCTCAGAGCTGGTCGTCATCATCACGCCCGCTGCAAAACCAGGAGACGTCGTAGGATCTACAACTCCAAGTTGATAATAGTTTCTTCCTGCACTGGGCCAATGGACGGTGCCCCCAACCTGATAAGCCGTAAGGGCTGTCATCATTGCGGGATTTAAACGAACAGCGCTGATATCAGTAAGTGCTGCCATTCCAGAATTGGAAAAGGCCTCACCGTGGCCACCCACGCTCTCGAAGCCATCTGGAATAGGGCTTTTCTTGGTTAGCGACGTGGCCGCGAGGGCGTTTGAATAAAAAGCACCAAGTCCCCATAGAGCAAGTGCACTTTGCTTAAGCATAATAAAACTCCAGAAAGGTTCCAGAGTTTCATTCTAGCCTTGCTGGGGGCATTTGGGCTAGTAATTGAATTATTTCTTTTCTGGTGCTGGTTTTGCAAAGGCTCCAGAAATCTGCTCTCTAATGATACGAAAGCTCGCCCCGCCGGCATCAATACTAACCACATTGTCTTGAATGGTCTTCACTTTTCCAATAATTCCAGCTGCCGTAACGACTTCATCGCCTGGCTTCATCGCATTCAAAAACTCGCGATGCTCTTTTACTTTTTTGCTTTGGGGCCTAATGACAAAAAACCACATTATGGCAAGAAGGCCAATCGGAAGCACCAACTGTTCGATCATGCTTGGTCCCTTGGGAGCCGCTGCCGCCTGAGCAAATGCCGTTCCAACTAATGAAAAACTCATATTTTTTCCTCACAAATGTATCATGTTCTCAAAGACCCGGCAAAATACTCCAATCTCAGTATCTTTGCAACAACGCTCTCCTGTGAGAGACTTTCACCAAAGGCAAAGGCGGTGGGCGCTCAGGCTCTATATACTAAAAATCAGGAGACTCCCATGATTTCAAAGCTAATGTATCTTGCATTTATTTTAGGGGGAGTATCCTGTGGAAAAAGTGACAGCAAGAATACTCCCGCCGCTGCGGGTCTTTCCGCTGGATTCGGCACCAACTGCTCGTCCTGTCACGGTTCGGCTGCGACAGGCGGTTCTGCTAAAAGTTTAAAAAGCTATGCGGGGAGCCAGGACGCCTTTACTAGTGCCATCAGAAACGGCGCCTCAGGCATGCCGCAAACATTCACCACTTCCCAATATTCCGATGCCGACCTTGTGGCAGACTACAACTTTCTAAAAAGCGCTCCCTAATAGAGTTTTAAAGAGCTTTTTTCTTTTCGTAGTGACAAAGCCTTCTCGCTCTACATTTGTCACAAAAAAAACCCGAACTCTAACCATGAGTTCGGGTGTTTTAAATTCTTCAGATGGGAAACTTATTTAAGCAAAATGGTTTCTACCCCTCCCTCAACCAATAGGCCGCGCGCTATTTTTGAACCTGGCACAAAGAGGGCGTCTGACTGGGGCGTCTTCTTAAGGGAAAGTGTCGCGCCATTTTTAAGGATTTCTAAAGGTTGTTTTGTTACAGATAGCTTATTCAGGTCTAGAGTCTGCCACGTGTTCCCATTTAGAAACTCATCGCCAAAAGACTGCATCGCTATCTTGACGCCGATCGAGCTCGAAAGGTCTTTCCCAAGTGCTTGATTCAAAGCCTCCAAAGGAATATTTAAAACCTGGACTGTGCTCATTTTGTTGAGCTTTTGCGCTGTTATGTCGAGTACTGCCTCCGTAAAGGGCTTGATCTCTGGCTTGTCCTTTTTTGCTTCTGCCTGGTTTAATGCGACAATTTCTTGGGCCTTAGAAAAATCGATCAAGGCAGTGCCGGTCGCATTTTCTAGGGACGGTTCATTGACTAGGGCGGACAGATCGGAAGAAAGTACCGCTTCCACATCTGTCTTCCCATCGTTATCAAGATCCATTTGTAGAGATGGTTCACACAGGCGATTGATTTCATGCTTGGCTTGCACAGAAACGGCGACCTGTAGCGTCTTCTTGTCGTCTTGATCAAGGATTCTTGCTGCAGCTGACCGAAGGTCACATGGATTAAGTGTGCCCACGTCCAGTTTTTGTTTTGAAACGTTACTCGCGCCAATGAGTTTAAAGTCCTTGAGAACTTCTATATCTGAGCCTGAACGATTGGTGACTGTAGTTTCTCGACGCAACGGGTTGTAACGAGCTGTCAGCTCTTGGTCATCTCTGATAATTCCAAGAAAAGGAACCGAAGCTAATTTTTGACCAGAGACATCGCTTACAATGATAAACCCATCAACTTCGCTTGACTCTTTGCCAAGATACTCAAATTCCACATTAAGTTCTGACTTTGAGTGGGCTGGAACCATTAGGGTGCTTTTCGTTTTCACTTTGATCAGGTCTTTAGAAAGGGAACTGATGGCAAAAACTCTATCTTTGGAGCTCTTATTCTCCACGACAATTCTTTTATTCAGAGATCTAGATGCATCTTTTTCTACAAACCCTAAAGAGAGAGCATTAGGGGTCATAAGCACCTCGGTCGCCAAAGCTAGGTCCACCTGAACCCGTCCGGCACCTTGGGTGGCAATATCTGCAAATCCAGACTTTCCTTGTAAAATTTTAGAGCTGTTCATAAGGCGAGTGTTCAGTTCAGAAACGCTGGCATTCGGTAGGACTTGCTTCATCAATGCCATCACACCTGCCATATGAGGGGCCGCCATCGAGGTTCCACTCATGCGAATCCCCTCACTACCCTTACCCGCACCGGCTGAAAGAATGTTTTGGCCTGGAGCGGAAATCTGTGGCTTGATAAGGCCATCGCCAAGACGTGGTCCCCTAGAGCTGAAACCTGTAATGCGGTCAATAAACTCAGGCTTTTCGATCTTCTTGCCGTTATTGAATTCAAAGGTAACGGTTTGAGAATTCATGGCCTCTTTAATGGCATTACCATTTTTAAGGGAAATCATCACGATGGGAACATCTTTAGCGACATCAGAAATACTGGGGCTGATAGGCTCACTGTCATTTTTATTCACGATCACCACGCCTTTAGCTTTTGCTTTGAGAGCGCGGTCGACTTTTTCTTGAAACGTAACCACGCCGCGATCGATCAAGGCGATTTTGCCCGCGAGAGCGGCCTCCTCCTCGGGGGTGAGATCTTTATCGGCAAGACCAATGTAAACAAGGTCTCCAGACACCCCTAAAAAAGCTTCGGGTTTGTCGCAGGTTGGTGCCCATTTGGATTCAAAGGAAAGAGTTTCACCCTTAAGAACTACCGAGCTGGCACTAAACTGCCAATTCACCGCATCGTTATCCACAGAAGCAGCAATACTTAGCTGCCCTTCATATAGAGTCGAGGGGGCGCCGACGATAAAGGGAACATCTCCGGAATTGCCCGCAGAAATCACGACTGCGACTCCAGCCCTTTCTAAGGTCTTTAGGGCAATTGGATAAGGTCTTTCAACTGGCATACCAAAAGATGAGCCAAGAGATAGGTTGAGTACATCGAGACGATCGCTTGGGTCTAAGTCGCCATTGGGATCCACTGCATAGTCTAATGCAGCCATTACGATTTCATCGGTGGTACTGCCGCCTTTTGGAAATACCTTGATAGCATAGAGAGCCGCATCTGGTGCCACCCCATTGTAGGTATGAATGCCATCGCCCACCCCAGCAGCTGTGCCAGCCACATGGGTCCCATGCTCATCGGCATCCAATGGGTCGGGGTCTGGTTGAGGAATCTCGAGATCTCCTTGCTTAAGCCATTTGTCGCCCGAAAGATCAATGCCTCCCTGGACTTTGGCTGTGGGAAATGACCCGGGTTCAATAATTGATGTATCATTTTCACTGTAGTCCGAGGGAAGGCCACTTCCGCCAAACATCTTATGGGTGTAATCAATTCCGGTATCTAGGACGCCGATTTTAATGCCTTTTCCCGTGATGCCTCTCTCGTTTAGCTTGATAGCTCCAATCCAGCCCGTAGAGGACGCTTCCACAAGGGCTGCTTGCAGATTTTTTTGAGCTTCCATTTTCTGGAGAGCCGCTGGCTGGGGAACATGTGAGGACGAGTGCATAGCCTTCACCCCCTTGAGAGAGGCGACATTTTCCACATCTGACTTAGAAATCATGACGGCTAACCCGTTGAAATTCATGCGATAACGAAAAAGGACGCGCGCATTTGGCATTTTAGCCAGAAGCTCCCTTTCCGCATCTTTTTGTTCTTTTAAGATCAAATCCTTAGCTTTTTGCGAGACGATCAACTTGCCCTCTCTCCTATCTGCGCTTTCGATAAGGGCTGGAGACTTAAGCTGGATAATTTTGATTACTCCATCTGCCGGAGCCCCCCGGGTGGAAAAAGCCGCCGGATCACTCACAAGACTTGGAACAAGGCTTGATGGCTTGGTGCAGGCACCTGCGGCCACGGACGATGCTAGCAGTAGATACTTTTTCATTTGTTTCACTTAAAAATCCTCCTGCCCTTTTTTTGGGCAGGCCTGTCATATCTCCCTCCACAATCACTTGTCAAATAGATTAAATTACGGGCAAATCGGTTTTGGTCTTCGGGGGTTACATGGGATCTAAGATCCCACCCTTGAAGGGCCTGTTGGCCGGTCGGCTAAGAGGCTTCTTTTATTGGCTGAAAACAAGGCTCTCCTATGATAGAAAGATCGCCATCCAAGATGGGACACAAAAAATGGTTGATTTAGACACCTTAAATCCCGAGCAACGACTGGGAGTGACCCATTTTGAAGGCCCCACCATGATTTTGGCAGGAGCTGGCACAGGAAAAACGCGGGTCATCACCTGTCGGATTGCTTATATGCTTGATGCCGGCGTTGCTCCTGAGACCATAGCCGCAATGACGTTTACAAACAAAGCTGCTCGCGAAATGAAAGAGCGCATCAGACCTATGGTTGGAAGCGCCCGCGCAAAAAAGCTCTCAATTTCGACGTTTCACTCATTTTGTCTCAATATTATGAGAACCTGGCCCCAGAAAATGGGTCTCGAGAAGGGGTTTACTCTCGTCGGTACCGGAGACCAGTTGGATCTTGTGCGCCGCGCTTTAGATGAAAAAGGTTGGTCGGGCCTTTACAAACCCGATGAAATTTTGGCCCAAATTGGCGCCTGCAAAAACTGGCTTTTAAGCCCGGATGCCGTAAAACGCGGCGAACTGCCGCGGGGCGCCTCCATTGAAGATCCCGCTCTGCTTGGAGTTTGTTACGAGCTTTATGAAAGACAGCTCAAATTAAATCGCGCCATTGACTTTGACGACTGCATTTTAAAAGTCATTTTTGCACTAAAGGAACATGAAGACTTTAGGTTAAAACTACTTGAGAAATACCAATACCTACTTGTCGATGAGTTTCAAGATACCAACTTTGCTCAATTCGAGCTCTTGGAGGCCTTGTCCCACCCGCGTAACAATGTCTGCGTCGTGGGAGATGACGATCAGTCCATCTATTCTTGGCGAGGAGCTATGTATGAAACCCTGGAAAAGTTTCAAAGTGTGTTTCCAGGAACCAAGATGATTAAGCTCGAACAAAATTATCGCTGTACCAATGTCATCTTGAATGCCGCGAACTCGGTCATCAAAAACAACTCACGCCGGATGGATAAAACCCTTTGGTCTGCCTCGACTGGCAGTCTGCCTATAGATGTGGTGCCCCATGAGGACGCCGTTGATGAGGCGCGCTGGACAGCTCAAAAGATCATTACTTTGATGGGTCAGGGCAAAAAACCTGCGGATATCGCGATACTATACCGCGCCAACGCCCAAGCTGACCTTATGGAAAAAGCCCTGCGAGAGGCCTCTATTCCCTATAAAACCTTTGGGGGTCAAAGCTTTTTTGAGCGTCAAGAAGTCAAAGACTTTATGGGATACTTGCGCCTTATGGCAAGTGCAGAAGACCATCTTGCGCTGTGGAGGGTAATCAATACCCCACCCCGCGGAATTGGTTTAAAGACGCAAGAATGGATTGAGTCTCATGCTAAAGCAGGCAACACGTCTCCCTACAAAATCATGAAAGACTTACCTGGGACCGAATCTGAACGCCAGTCACAAGCTATTTCCGAATTTGTCTCCACACTGGAAACATTACGCCAGCTCCCCGTAAACACTCCCGATGATTTAGAAGCCCTAGGCGACGCCATCAATTCTAGCTTTCGACTGGTTGACTACATCAAAGACTCGTCTAAAAACATCCAAGTTCGAGTTAAAAAACTTGAAAACCTCCGCTCTTTACCTAAATGGCTAAAAAAGGCCGGAGAAGACATGATCGCCGATGAAGGGGTTATTAACGGGCATCGTTTATTAGACCGCCTCACCCTGCAAGACTCTACTTATGAAAAAGAAGACTCGGAGGGCCATCAGTCGAATTATGTGTCCCTGATGACGATTCACGCCTCGAAAGGACTCGAATTTCCTGTAGTCTTTCTTTGTGGCCTAGAAGATGGGCTGCTTCCCCACAAAAATTCTATTTTAAACTTCGAGTCCATTGCCGAGGAAAGACGACTCTTTTATGTCGCGATGACTCGTGCGAAAGAAAAGCTATTAATGACTTATGCTCATTTACGACAAACCGGATTTCAAAAGGAGATTCGCACTCCCTCGAGATTTTTAACGGAACTCCCTGAAAACGGCGTTATTTCAGCTTCGCTTGTTCAAATATTAGAAGACAAAACCAAGGGTGAAGCGGACCGCAAAACGAAAACCTTAAGTCGGCTTTCTGCCATAAAAGAGTCTTTACAAAAAGGCGCTCTTTAGTACCCGACTGAGTTTGATCCTACAGTTTCTAGTCAGTTAAAGAGGCGCCCTCGAGGCCAAGTGGAACAGGCCCAAGATCCTATAGTCAGCATATTTAGAAGGGCCTGTAAGCTAGGAGGGCGCTCTCTTTAAAAAGGCCGCGTTAGAGAGATAGAATTTGGGAAAGAAAGATCAATTCCTCGACCATTCAAACGTCAAGTGTGCCTTTTTCTTTAACAAAAGCCTTCAATTTTTCAATAATTCTCGCCTCAATTTGGCGGGCTCTTTCTCGGGTAATCCCAAATTTAGTGCCAATGTCTTGCAGGGTTAAGGGCTCCTCGGAGGTCAGTCTCAGATCGAAGAGCTCTTGATCGCGACCTTTAAGGGAATCTCTAAATTCGACTAAATATCCCGAAAAAAGCACTTTTACTTGCTGATCAGCAAGGTAATCTTCAATGGTCTCTTGGTCATCTGCTAACAAATCAGCTCGTGTGCTATTAGAATCCACATCAAGGGGCATATCCAAAGAAACATCTCGAGACGCCAGCCGTTTTTGCATTTCAATCACGTCTTTTTCTGGAACATTAAGATTGGAGGCTAAAAGCTTTGAATCTACTTTTTCATATTCTAAGAGGAGTCTTTCTGTTTCCTTTCGTAGGTTATAGAAAAGCTTTCTCTGAGAGGCGGTTGTAGCAATTTTAACCTGGCCATTGTTATCCAGTAAGTACTTTAAAATATAAGCTTTAATCCACCACGCGCCATAAGACGAAAGCCTTACACCTTTGTAAGGGTTATATTTTTTTACCGCCTGCATCAGACCATAATTGCCCTCTTGAACCAAGTCTAAAAGATTCGATTGAGCTTTGCGAAACTCGTTGGCAATCTTCACGACCAAGCGAAGGTTCGAAGTTATGAGGCGATGCGCAGCTGCCACATCTCCTTCGTCAAAATGCTTCTTGGCGAGTTCTAACTCTTCTTCTGGTTCAAGAAGGGGGTATTTAGAAATTTCCTGTAGATATAGCTGGAGGGGTGTTAAACTACTTAAACTTTTAGAGCCGATTGTTGTAAGCTTGGTCACGGCTTATATCCCATGAAAGGTTAAGGCTCACGTAGAATACGCCCTCTTTAAACAAAATAAAGGAAAAAATCTTGGCCGGAATTGGTATCATCTCCAACCCCCACTCAAAACTGAACAAAAAGAACCCGGAGCGCCATAACTATCTCAGTTATATCGCTGGCAAAGAGGGTTTTGTTGCGGTGACAAAAAGCCTGGAAGACCTCGAAAAAGTAACCTCGGACTTTAAAGAGTCTGATGTCAAAATCATCGCCATTAACGGAGGCGACGGAACTATAGCCCACACCCTCACGGCCATAATAAGGACCTGGAAAGGCTCCCCTTTGCCTAAAATCGCCCTCCTGCGGGGGGGCACCATCAATGTTTTGGCGCAAAACCTTGGTATCCACGGAAGCCCAGAAGAAATCCTTTTTCGGCTTATTGAAGGATATTCTCGGGGCGCCCTAACTCAATCAACAAAGCGCTATTGCATACATGTCAACGGAGTTTATGGTTTTTTATTTGCAAATGGTGCTTGTGCCAATTTTTTAGAAGAGTTCTATAAAAACAAGTCCGGCAAAATAGGGTCCATCTTTCTTTTACTTAAAGTCTTTTTTTCAAGATTATTTAACAAGGAGTTTTTTAACAGAATTGCTTCTATTGTAAAAACAGAGGTATGGAATAAAGACAAGATCCTTATCCATGAACATGGAGCTATTTCCACATTGGCGGCTACCATTACTCATATGCCACTAGGCCCAAAGCTTTTTCCAAAAGCTGGCAAAGAAGGAGAAGAAATTCAATGTATTTCGTATGTTTGCTCATCTGAGAGAATTCTTTTTCCAATAATTAAAGATGTTCTATTATCCCCAAATCGTCCAACAGATGTTAAAATATCCTCAAGCGGCCGAAGTCTAACCATCGTGACTTCTCACCCAGTAAAGTACTCACTTGATGGTGAATTGTATCCAAGTTGCGAAAAAGTCACTCTTGAGCTGGGGCCAGAAATTGAGTTTGTACTTATCTAAAACCAAAAGTAACGCGGGTTATATGAACTCAATACGCGGCAGTTTAGAAGTCACTCCGGAATTACTTTCCAGTCTTGCAGATGTTCTGGCTATGACGAGCCCAAAGATTTCTTATCTTGCAGGTGATGGAAGCGATCGTTCCTATTATAGAGTCGCAGATGCAAGCGGCCTTGGAAAAGCGGTTTTAATGTATTTGTCTGAGAGTGATGCCAAGCTGCTCGCCTTCGGGCGCTATGACTGGACTCACATTCGAAAGACTTTCGACTCAGCACGACTTCCTGTGCCTCAAATTTTAGCTAAAATGCCTGAAAAACGCCTGCTTATTATAGAAGACTGTGGCGATGAGACCTTAGAAATGGCGGTAAGAAACGCCCCTACAGCCCATGAGAGAATCGCCTCATATCAGACTCCTTTAGAGCACATTGCCCAAATGCTTCAAATCTCTCCTCAGCTTAACGAGGTTTGGAGTTCCAGATCCTTTGATTATGAAAAACTGCATTTTGAGCTGATGTTTTTTACAGAGCACTATGTGGTGGGCTTTATGAAAAAAGCCGGTCTTTCCGAAATAGACTTCGCGGCTTTGATGGCCGATTGCTCGAGTTTGGCACAGTGGCTTGCCTCAAAGAGCAAATACCTCACTCATCGCGACTATCACTCACGAAATATCCTTGTAGACAAAGGTCGTTATACCCTTATTGACTTCCAAGATGCGCGCGTCGGATCAGCATCCTACGATATGGTGTCGTTGATCTTTGATCCCTATGTGACCCTAAGCCTTAAAGAGCGTCAGACTTTGCTCGAGCAGGGTCTGCAAATCGTGGGCACACATTCTGAAACAGCTCGACTTGACTTGTTAGAATCATGGAAACCTAGTGCTCTTCAACGATTGATAAAAGCATTAGGCTCGTTTGCTTATTTGACTCAAGTCAAAAACCGTGGTGACTACCTGAGCTATGCACCAAGAACAGTGTCCTTGCTGAGACAGCTTTCTATTGAAGATGCGCGCTGGCCTTTTTTATCTGGGCGCTTTTTAGAATGCGTGGAATCCCATCTATCCGCGCTGGATTCCAATGGCTAGAGATCTTGCTGGTATCATTTTAGCTGCGGGACTCGGCACTCGCCTAAGGCCTATTTCTGGAGGCGTACCTAAGCCTTTGGTTCCTTTTTTTTCATTGCCTCTTCTAGAATTTGTCTTTAAAAAGTTCACTTTGGCGGGAATTTCCGATGTGGGACTCAATACCCATTTTTTACCCGAGAAGATAGAGGAGTATCTTAAGACTTTTCACCATAGTGATGTCTTTTTATCCAAAGAAACGCCTGACATTCTTGGAACCGGCGGTGCCTACTATGGCTTTAAGCCATGGGTAAAGAACCGAACTACCGTTGTATGCAATGGCGATGTGCTCACATCTGCAGATCTTGGCGCCATTGTGGATCATCATTTTGATACAGATGCCTTTGTCACTATGGGCGTGCGTAGTCAACCCCATGACTCGGGCTCACAAATATGGGTAGACAAAGGCTTAGTCGTACATATTGGGCCTAACAACGGAGGGTTTACTCACGCTAGTCCCCATGGATTTAACTGTATTCGCGTACTAAATGGCGATTTTTTTGATCAAATACCAAAACCTGAGTACTCAGAGTTTGTGCCCATCATTTTGCGACTTATCAAGCAAGGAAAAAAAGTGGTCGCTTTTGAGCAGCCTGGTGACTGGTTTGATTTAGGAACCCCTGAAGACTATTTTAAAGCTCATCAGCATGTTCTTCGCGAATGGTCCGCAGGCAAAGACCCTTTTTTAGTCATGAAAACACTTCAGGATCTCGGTCGGCCCTTTACTTTTGTTCCTGCTGAGGAAACAGCTGTGTTTTCAAACTCAAAAATTGTAGGCCCAAGCTTTATGGCACTAGATCTTGAGGGACTCAAGTCCAACTCTATTGGCCCAAATGTGGTTATTTCCGGGGGAATTTCTCTCGGTGAGGGCTGTCGTATTCAGTCGTCTGTTGTAAACGAGGGCTGTAACATCAAAGATGACCTTACATTGCGCATTATCGGTCAAAATTACTCGATTTCTGCTCTAACACTCTAAACCATCTGATTCTTTCACTTCTTTTCACTTCTTTTCACTTCTTTTCACTTCTTTTCACTTCGCTTGTTCCCAAGGCTTTCAAACTGAGGATAGAGTAGATTTATTTAGACCCCACATTTTTTCCATAAAATCTTCAATAAACGAGTTGATGATTTTTTGGAGAGAAAACAGAAACCTTAACTAATCTCTTCTTGTCACCCGATCTTTTTAGCCTAAAACTCAATTCGAAACGGTTCTGAATGAAAATAAACTAATTAAACTTTGTCGTTTGCCGCAGGATTGCTTGTTACATATGAAACAGTTGATTTACTTACATGCACTGTTTTGTTAAAAATGGAATCTAATTCTAAATTGTCGTTGTCAATGGCTACTTTGTTTTGCTTGATAGCGCGGGGAGCAGTTTTGTTAGTTGCTGACATTTTTGGGTAGTTCACATAGTAAATTACGCCACCTTCAGTTAATACCTCTGGATCTTGAACTTGTTCGTTTTCACGCCAAATAGCGCGCCACTTAGAAGACGTTCCATAAACTTTCATAGAAATCTTGGCGAGCGTATCGCCTTTTGCGACCTGGACCGAAGATCGGCCTAGAGCCTCATAGCTTGATGCAAATGCGGCAGTCTCAGCTGATAGCTGATAATAAATAACTTCCCCTGGATAGATCTTATTGGGGTCGGATAGGCCCGCAAGACTAGCGAGATCCTTCCACATTTTGGCGTTGCCGTAGACTTTTTCGGAAATCTTAGCAAGTGTGTCGCCCTTTTCCACGATGTAAGACAATTTTGTGCCCATTTCCGGAAGGCCGGGCATGGAGGACACTTGAGATGCGGCGCTCGAGGTCTCTGAATTCTCTAAAGGAGCTTGAGCCTGCTCAGGAGCTGCGACCTGAGAGACTGCATTTTCCGTTGCAACCGGAGCCGAAACTTCAGCATTTTGTACTGGTGCTTCTGCGATCTGTTCCGGCGCTTGTTCCGCTGATCCGGCATCTGCGACAGGTTGCTCTGCTTGTGCGCTTGCGTCCCCTGTGGCGTTTGCATTGCTGACATCATCGATGAGCGAAGCAAGGCCTTGTTCACCAGCTGGCGCCTCATTTACTTGAGCATTTGCCAAAGCTCCATTTTCACCGGCGGCTTGGTCTGCTCCTTGATCTGCTGCCGCACTCTCGTTGTCTGTCGCTTCATTCGTCGCCTCTTGAGACTGGTCTGCCTCAATGGTTTCTTGCTGCGATTCAGAGCTTGAAGAACAAGCTCCACCCGCTAGCCCGAGAATCAGCGTCAGAAGCAAGTTGCGGCTTTTTTTGCCCCACCTAAAAATCATGCTTCCTCCTTTCAAGGAATTTAGTTCTCCCACCCTTCGGGAGAAAAATAATTTTCTTGAGTACATTAAAACGCATATCTGGCAGAACTTAGCAGGGCAATAAAGGGACTTTACAAGGTAGTCACTCCCTATTCATAGGCCTTAAAACTCCAATTTCCCCGCATGATTTTAGTGTTGCTGAAACTTTCTTTACATTTTTTGGGGCCCTTGCCTATACACGGTTCCTAAAAGGATCTATCCTATGAAACCACTAGGAAATAGCTATTTTCTTTCTAAATCCCCTAATTGTAGTGTCTAGGTATTTTATTCTCGCAAACCGTCCGGAAGCTCCATTAAAACTCGTATAATTTCCTTTAAGGCCTTAGAATGGTGTTACAAACACTTCTTAAGTTTGTATCATTTTTGTCAATAGCCGAGAGATTGGGGCTTAGAAATGCAATTTAAGCATACGACCGTTTTACTCCATGAGACTGTTGTTGGGGTTAGGCCCAAAAGCGGTGAAACTTATATCGACTGTACTGCTGGCGGCGGGGGGCATACAGCTCTTTTACTTGAGCTTACAGCCCCCCAGGGTCGAGTGGTAGCCTTTGACCGCGATCCCTACGCTTGTGCTCACCTCAAAACTAGATTTGAAAACGAATTAAAAAATGGTCGGCTGATTTTAAAACACGGTCCCTTCTCCCAGTTAAAGCTCGCTCTCACTGAGCTCGGGCTTTCTGGCAAAGTCGCGGGCATCATTGCAGACATTGGGGTTTCTAGTCCTCAAATAGATGACGCGGAAAGAGGGTTTTCTTTTATGAACAACGGTCCTCTCGACATGAGAATGTCGGGAGAAGGGCTCTCTGCTGCAGACGTAGTAAATGGCGAGAGTGAATTTGAACTCGCACGCATATTTTATGAGCTTGGAGAAGAGGTGAAGTCTCGACAAATCGCACGGGCAATCGTTGCTTCACGCGAAGCAAGGCCATTTCTTGAGACGAAACAGCTTGCTGATTTTGTCAAATCGGTTGCAAGATGGCACACGGATTCGAAAAAGCACGCAGCAACAAAAGTCTTTCAAGCGCTAAGAATCCATGTAAACCAGGAACTTGGTGAGCTTGCGACCCTTGTCCACGATGCTTTAGACTTGCTTAAGCCACAGGGAAGACTGGCTATCATTTCGTTCCACTCTCTAGAAGATCGCATTATTAAGCACGAATTTCAAAAACTCGCAGGACGAAGGCGAGAAAAAGACCTTCCTAAAGAACTTGCTGCTATAATCAATCAGCAAAATCAAAACACTAGAGCAGAAATTATCAAGCCCTTTCCGACCCTTCCCAGCGAAGCAGAAGTAAAGGAAAACTACAGGTCTCGAAGCGCAAAACTTAGGATTTTGGAGAAACATTTATGAAATGGATTCTTTATCTATCTGATAGACTTCTGTTTTTAACGCTACTTTTGTGTTTTCTCATTGCCGGACTTCGAATTCACTTAGGCGTCGAGTCGACCGTGGTGGGATATCAGTTAGGCAGACTCAAAGAAAGTGAGGCAGCCCTTCTCGAGAAACGCAGTCAGCTCCTTATGCAATACTCGAAGATGACCACCAAGCAAGCATTAGCGAGATATTCCGAAGCAAGTACGGGAGATCGACCCGGGGGGAAACTATAATGATTGCCAAATTTTTGGGGAAAGTTTTCTTACTTTTACGTCCGAAACGTATGCGAAATGTGGATCAGAAATTTCATGATAGACCCGCAAAGTTGGTACAGGGTCTCGTTTTCGTTCTTTTTGGAATTGCGGCTGTGCGCGCTGTTTTTGTGCATCTCTATCCGGCTGGAGAAGAGCACTTAGAGGCAATTGCCAGCAAACAGTACCATAAGCCGATAGAACTCGGTAACTACCGCGGAACCATCTATGACCGCAGACACATCCCGCTTGCGATTTCTACAAAAGTGCCTTCTCTTGCCATTAATCCTAAACTTTTTGACCCGAGCCCCAAGGATCTGGCTCGTTTAGGAGCGCTGCTGGGGATGCCGGCAGCGAAACTTCAGGAACTCAATCATAAAAATAGCTATTTTTCTTGGCTTGCGCGCAAAGTCGATCCCACTATTTCTGAAAAAGTCTTGGCTTTAGGACTTGCTGGATTGTATCAGGTTTCAGAATCTTCTAGGTATTACCCCTACGGCCCCTCTCTTGCCCATCTGCTTGGAAATTTAGGCCCCGAAGAATCGGGAGCTAGCGGCATCGAGAAGCGGTTAGACAAAGATCTTGCTGGCTTAAAGAGCTCCATTGAGCCGGTAAAAGATGGTCGTGGACAGTTAATCTTTCAAGACTCGCGCACCGCTTCACCAGAGAAAAGTGGCCATAATGTTGAACTTACTATAGATGCGGCGATTCAAGATATTGTTTTTGATTCCCTAAAAAAGGGTGTCCTTGATGCTGAAGCAAAGGGAGGCTTTGCTATCGTTGTGGAACCCTACACGGGGGCTATCTTAGGCATGTCTAGCTGGCCTACATTTGACCCCAATCGTAAACAAGAAATTGCTAGCGCTCCTCGCCATGCTGCGCTATCTGACCTATTTGAGCCAGGCTCCATTATGAAGCCCTTTGTGATTGCCCGCGCACTTGATCAGAAACTTACGACTCCCGAAGAAAGGCATAATTGTGAGGGTTCTGGCGTTCTGCGTATAGGATCAAACGCATCCATTCGGGACGATCACCCAAAAGCAATTATGACGACCTCGGAAGTGATCATTCATTCTTCCAACATCTGCACCTACAAAATAGCTCAACGACTTGGCATGAAAGGGCTTTTTGATCTCTATAAAAAATTGGGCTTTGCTCCTTTAGAGCCTATTTTGGACCTCCCTGAATCGCAGCGGGGGCGCTTGGCCAATTGGCAAAAATGGCTGCCTATTCGCTTTGCCAATCTTTCGTTTGGCCAGGGGATTTCGGTAACTGCACTTGAGATATTAAAAGGATACACAGCCTTCGCCAACGGAGGGAATATTGTCTCACCTTATGTCATCAAGCGTATCTATAACGGCGACGGCAAAGATCTCTATCTCCACTCTGATGCGGACAGTCAACGAATGTTCACGAAAGAGACGGTGAATTCCATTCGCGGCATGCTGCAAAATGTTGTAAACGAGGGTACTGCTATGCGTTCTAAAAGTGATTTCTACACTTTTGGAGGCAAGACGGGCACTTCAGAGAAATATGATACCCAACTGAAAGACTATTCTCCCACTAAGAGGGTGGCGAGCTTCGTAGCTTTTGCTCCTGTTTCTGATCCAAAGTTACTTGCTTTTGTCGTCATTGATGAGCCGGGGATAAAACCATATTACGGAGGCAGGTGGGCGGCGCCTGTGCTTAAAGACATTGTGGAGAGAAGTTTAAAATATATGAGTATTCCTGCAGATAAAGAACCCCCTGTCTTGAGCCAGGGGAATCATAAAACCCCACAAAAAGGATAGTTATGTATCCCAAGCTGCTATCCTTTCAGGAAATTCAAAAGCACTTTGAGTCGATTGACCAGCTCGTTGTATCGAGCCACTTTCCTCGAGAGGGAAGCGTTAGCGATGTAACCGTAGATTCTCGCGCTGTGGGACCTGGTTTTGCTTTTGTGGCGATTAGAGGTCATGCCCAAGACGGCCACAATTTTATAGAAGGCGCTTTAAGGTTAGGCTCATCACTCATCATTTGCGAGCTCCCTCAAGATCCCTCAGTTCCTCATATCTGTGTTTCTAATTCACGTCTAGCATGGGCCCATCTTGAGGACTTACGATATGGACACCCTGGGCGCGAGCTCAAGGTTATCGGGGTTACGGGAACAAACGGCAAGTCGTCGACTGTTTGGATGATTTCGCACCTTTTAAACTCTTTAGGGCAAAAAACTGCCATGATCGGGACCCTAGGTTCGAAGCTAGCAGGTAGCCTTGAGCCCACCAACCACACGACGCCCGATCCGGATCAGTTATTTAAGCTGCTAAGAGATGCCGTCTGCGGAGGAGCAAAATATGTCGCCATGGAGGTTTCTAGCCAAGCCCTCGCCCACGGTAAGGTTTCTCCGCTGCGTTTTGCCGGTGCCGTCTTTACAAGCTTCTCTCGGGATCATCTAGACTTTCACCCCAGCATGGAACATTACTTTGATGCTAAGTGGGCTTTATTCTCTCTTGTGCTGCCTGGTGGATTTAAACTCATGCACCAGGATGTTGTCTATACAGCTCCTGTGAATAAGCTGCGTATAGACGACGCAAATATAGAATATTATGGGCTTTCCTCCAATCCCTATGGCTTCTCCTATACACTTAACAACCTCACCTTACACACAAAAGATCTTACTTTAGAGGCGGCGACACCTTATCTAGGGGACCTTGCCAATACCAACCTGGTTGGATCTATAATGGCTGTGAAGCATGTTTCAGATTGCCCTATGTCTGAAATCATGTCCCATGTTCCATCCCTTCCCCAGGTACCTGGTCGATTCGAATATATTGGGAAGTCAAAATCTGGAGGCCTTGTTTACACGGATTACGCCCATACCCCAGACGCCATTCAAAAAGCTGCACTTGCCATTAAAGATGCCTATCCTGGAATGAAGCTTAGGATTTTATTTGGATGTGGCGGCGATCGCGACAAAGGAAAACGGCCTCTCATGGGGGCTGTTGCAGCCAAAGAATGCGAAACAGTGTACTTGACTTCAGACAACCCCCGCTCTGAGGAACCCAAACAAATCATAGAAGACATCTATAAGGGATGTCTGGAGGTGTCTTTAGGCACGGAGATTATCCTAGAAGTTGACCGCGAAGAGGCCATCAGAAAGGCCATTTCCTCACTTAACAGCTTTTCGATTTTAATTATCGCGGGAAAGGGTCACGAAACCTACCAACTCATTAAGGACAAAAAACTGCCTTTTGATGATCGAGAGGTTGCCAGGAAATATCTGAATACTTAAATTAATTTCTATCCTTGTGATAAAATATAGAAACAAGTTTTAATCGTCAGGGGGCTTTTTGTTATATCAACTTCTCATCAGTTATTCTGATTCCATCTCCGGGTTCAATGTTGTCAAGTACCTCACATTTCGATCCATGCTTGCCCTTTTGACGGCTCTCGCTATCAGTTTTATATTTTCGCCGTGGTTTATTCGCAAAATGAAGGTTCGTCAATATGGGCAAGTCATTCGAACCGACGGACCTCAGTCCCATTTTTCTAAAAAAGGGACGCCCACCATGGGCGGCGGACTCATCCTGTTTGCGACGATTTTACCCAGCTTAATGTGGATGGATTGGTCGAACACTTTTCTGTGGCTGATTTTAACAATTACCGCGTCTTATGGTGTCATCGGATTTATGGATGACTATTTAAAGATTTCTAAGAAAAATACCAAGGGTGTTAGTGGGAAGCAGAAACTCTTTTGGCAATTTGCCGTCGGTTTTCTCGTTTGCTACTTCCACTACGAAATGAACCATAATGGTGTCGTGAATATTCCATTCTTTAAGGGCAATGGCTTTGACCTGGGTCCTTGGTATATTCTATTTTCCACACTTGTCATCGTCGGCGCTTCCAACGCCGTGAATTTAACTGATGGACTCGACGGACTTGCCATAGGCCCAGTCATGATCAATGCTGCGGTTTTTGCTGTGTTGGCCTATGTAGCGGGCCATGCCACCATTTCAGAGTACCTAAAATACCACCGCGTCGTCGGAGCAGGGGAATTGTCAATCTTTGCTTGCTCGCTCTTGGGGGCGGGTCTTGGATTTCTTTGGTACAACACGTATCCTGCACAGGTTTTTATGGGAGACGTTGGAAGTCTGCCCCTTGGCGGGGCCCTGGGAGCTCTAGCTGTTTTTACCCGCCACGAACTTCTGTTAGTTGTCGTTGGAGGAATCTTTGTTTTGGAGGCTGTTTCTGTGATCACCCAGGTTTTCTCTTTTAAGCTTACTGGAAAACGTATTTTTAAAATGGCCCCCATTCATCATCATTTTGAACTTAAGGGCTGGCCAGAACCCAAAGTTATTGTGAGGTTTTGGATTATCTCAATCGTTCTTGGAATGATCGCCCTGATTAACTTGAAACTTCGTTGAGTAGGTGTAGAGCTTCGGGTTTCTGTTTTTAAAAAAGTAGCCTGTGGAAAAGTCCGCAATCGGATGTAGCTAAGTCGGGGGTTCGTGTGACGTATCTGGTGGTGGGCATGGGAAAATCGGGAACCTCGGCGGTGCGCCTCTTAAAATCTAGGGGGCATGAAGTACATGCCTTTGATGACCTAAAGTCGTCGATGCCAGAAGACTTGTCAGATGTGCCCCTGTTTAGTAAAGAATTGTTTAGTAAAGAACTGACCCCCTTCTCTTATGAAGGGGTTGTCGCAAGCCCCGGGCTCCCCCTGGATCACTGGGTTCTTAATCAAGCACGTGAAAGGCGTATCCCGATTCTGTCTGAATTGGATCTTGCCCTCCTAGGTTATCAAGGAAAGGTCGTTGCTGTTACGGGAACCAATGGCAAGTCCACGACATCTTCTCTCGTCTATCACCTACTTCGTCAACTTGGAAAGCAAGTTGCATTTGGTGGGAATATCGGAACAGCGCTTTCCGAGCTCGCCCTTTCTGGCCTACCTGATTACTTGGTGCTGGAGATTTCCTCCTATCAGGCGCAAGGCTCTTTTCTTATTGCACCTTCAGTCACTGTCTTTTGCAACTTTTCTCCGGACCATTTAGACATGCACGGAACCCTCGAAGAGTACTTTAGAGCCAAAATGCGCCTTGTCGACCAAACCCTTCCGGATGGGCATTTCATTACCGAATCTCACGTACTTCAACGTATGAAATCTCAGGGCTGTTTGTACCCTAAAAACACCTCCGTGTCTGATCAACTTGAAGCCTCTTTTTATGACAAAATCCGCTCGTTTTTTCATCTCAAGGAGCCCCATAATATCAAGAACGCTGCTCAGGCGATCCTTGCCGTGGCTGCTCTATTGAATCAAAAGCCCGAGGATATGCTGCCCTATCTCAGCTCGTTTGTGGGCCTTGCACACCGCTGCGAGCGAGTTGGTAGCGTAGGGCATACAAGTGTCATTAATGACTCTAAGTCAACTAATGTGGACTCGACACTCACAGCCCTTACTGCATATTCGGGCAACATTTTGCTTTTGATCGGGGGGAGACCCAAAAAAGAGTCCATGACCCCCATCCTTGATCACATACATAAGATTTCCCGGATCGTTACTTTTGGTGAGGCTTCTGGGCAGGTGAAAAAAGAGCTCTCACAGATTCCTATCTTTGAAGTCTCGCATATGGAAGATCTTCCTGATTTTTTAGCTCGTCATCCCCTAACTGAAGATGTTCTTCTTTTGTCTCCAGCATGCGCTTCATTTGATCAGTTCAAAAACTTTGAAGAGCGAGGACAACGGTTTAAAATAATAATGCAAAGGTTGCCTGGTTTTATTCCCATTTCAGGCTAGACAACAGCTCCCCTGTCTCGAAGCCGCAACAAAGGTACGCCATGGAAAGAAGAGAGTATTGTGCTAAAATTGAGTCCGGCCTTCTGCTGGGGTCTTTTCTTTTAGTAGCAATTGGGCTTGTTGCCATTTATGCGGCCAGTGCCATGAAGGGCCTGCAGTCGAGCGATGACCCTTTTCTATTTGTGAGAAAGCAAGGTCTTGTAGCTATAGGTGGTTTTCTAGCGATCTTTTTTTTTACTAAGATAAATCCTAAATTCCTTGAAAAGGCCCCCCTTCCCGTCGCTTTTATCGGGCTTGCTTTACTCGCCATGATATTAGTGCCCGGCGCTTATAATAAAGTTGGTGGAGCCTCGAGATGGCTCAATCTCCCATTTTTCAGAATCCAGCCTGCTGAATTGGCCAAACTTGCGGTTGTGCTTTTCCTCGCTAAAAGTCTGACGCGTGCCTCTTCACGTTTGGATGATATCAAATCAAGCGTGATACCAAATATTCTCGTTGTGGGTCTTTTTGCTGGCTTTCTTATGCTTCAACCTGACTTTGGCTCCACGGTGCTTATTGTCAGCATTATGTTTGTCATGTTGATCATTGCAGGGCTTCCGAAGATCTTAATTGCCAGCTCTTTGGTCGGGACATTATGTCTCGGCGCTCTTGCTGTGGCCTCTGCGCCCTATAGAATGAAACGCGTTCTAGCATTCATGGATCCCTGGTCCCAGATTAAACACGGTGGATTTCAGATTATCCAAAGCTATTTAGCCTTTCAAAATGGCGGACTTTTAGGAACCGGTTTAGGAGAGTCCAAACAAAAGCTTTTTTTCCTGCCAGAAGCCCACACGGATTTTATTCTCTCCGTGATCGGTGAGGAATTAGGTGTTTTTGGAGTACTGCTCGTTATTAGTCTATTTTGCTATTTGTCTTGGCTTGGCTTTAAAGTAGCAAAGAATCAATCGAATGCATTTTTTAAGCACACAGCCTGTGGCCTTAGTTTGCTCATTGCCTTTCAATCGATATTTAATATTTTTGTCGTAATGGGGCTTCTTCCCACCAAAGGCATTCCTTTGCCCTTTGTTAGCAATGGATCCAGCTCTTTGTTTACATTTCTTGTGGCAACTGGCATTTTAGTAGCCATCAATCGAGACGCCTCTAGGCAGACATGAAGAATTTTAGTTCGTTACATTTTGTTGGTATTTCTGGTTCGGGCATGTCCCCTTTGGCGGAGGCCATGTTTCACTTCGGCACCAAAGTTACTGGTTATGACCGCGACATTTCAGACTATGGGCAGGCCCTTGTTCATCTTGGCATACCGATTTCTAATGCCCCCGACTTTGACTTTGGTTCGCCGGATGGGATCGTGATTTCCAGTGCCATTGCTCCGGATCACCCGCAAGTGCAACTCGCTCAAAGCCGCGGAATTCAAGTTTTTCATCGTTCTGATCTACTTGCCTACATTTTGAATCCGCGAAAATCCATTGCGGTGGCAGGAACCCATGGCAAAACGTCTACAACCGGCATGATTGCTCATATGCTTTCTAAAATTGGCCTCGATCCCCTCGCCATTGTTGGTGGCAAAATGATTGAATTTGGGTCTTCGCTCTTATTTGGAAGTGGCGTTTGTGTAGCGGAGGCCGACGAGTCCGATGGGACTTTCCTGAAGTATCATCCCACGATTTCTCTGGTTACTAATATTGAACCTGATCATATGAACTATTGGAAAACGGAGGAACTTCTCAAAGAAGGATTTCTTTCTTTTGTCAAAGGATCCTCGCCGGATTACCCATGCATTTTGGGTTGGGATTCTCCTTTTGTGCGAGATATTTCCCAAAACTTAGACCACGATTTTTTAGGCTTTGGCTTTCAATTGGGCTGTCACATTAGAGCGTTGAATTGCCGGCCTTTTGGAACGGGTTCCCAGTTTGATGTTATGATTCAAAAAGAGCGCTTGAAGGTCGAAATTCCGCTCCCTGGGCGTCACAACATCCAAAACGCGCTCGCGGCTCTGACCGTCGCCCATGTTCTTAAGGCCCCGATGGAGCATGCTGTCGCGGCACTCGGAACCTTTAAAGGAGTGCATCGTCGGTTTGAACTTGTCTTGAGTTCGTCCCAGGTGACGGTTTTTAGCGACTATGCTCATAATCCGGGAAAAATTGAAGCTGCCTGTTCTGTATTAAAAGACTATTTCCCCCAGCACCGAAAAATTGTGGTTTTTGAACCTCATCGATACACAAGGGTTTATTCTTTACTTCAAGGATTTGTCCGAGCTTTTTCAAGTGTGGATCTCGTCCTGGTGGCACCTGTCTACTCCTCTGGTGAAATGCCCATGGAAGGGCTGACTGAGACGAGACTAGCCGCTGACATTGCAAAAGAGTCTCGCGTGAAAGCTCTCCCTGTTTCCACCTCAGAGCAGTTAATTCTTGAGGCCACTCGCCAAAGTGACAAAAAAGATGTTATTCTTTTTCTATGTGCAGGAGATGTCACTAAGCTCATGGAACCTTTTTTGAGGTCACTTGTTTGATTTTTAAGCGAAAACAAGGAAGCTCCGTTCTTAAGGGGCAAAAACCAATTCGGCGTGGGTCAGAGGTTAAGACTCGCAAAATGTATTGGCTTTATATGGGCATTGGGGGAATTTTAGGATCTTGGTTCTTACTGATTTCTATAAAAGGTTTTATAGCCCCTGTTTTACATAATGGGCTCTTTGAGTTTAGCAAACCAGAGGCACCTATGGAATTTCAAGTTGATACCAAGGACATCAGTCCTGAACGAGAGGTTTTGGTCAAGTCCATGCTAGCCAAACACATTCTATCTGGCTCGCGATATGAACTTCATGAAGCTGGAGAGAATTTGGCCCGCACATTTCCATTAAAATCGGTCCAGCTGCTTAGGACGTCTAAGATGGGAGTGTTAGCAAAAATTGAAGCCCATAAGGCCATGGTTCGCCTTCCAGAAATTCAGGATGGCTTTGCCACCAAGGAGGGACTGGTCTTTGTAGACAGTGAATCCGCGGTCCTAAATAGTGCCCTTCCTGCCTTATCTGGTGCTGTCGAAAGTCGTTCTAATTTAGAAAAAAGAGTGGGTTCTGAGGTTTTGATTTCAGAAACGGAGCGTCAAGGCCTATTGGAAACAGCTCTTTTGCTTACTACCCTTCATGAAGTAAATGTACCGGTCAAGACCATAACCTGGGATGGGTATCGAGGACTTTCCTTCGAGATCAACGAGGAAACAAAGGTTGTCATCGGCATGGCGCCATTTAAAGACAAGTTGAAACCGCTTCTTAAGCTCATAGAAGATGGTAAAATGAGCGGCTATAGGCATATTGAGTTGGATTTTAATGGAAAAATATTTGCAAAAAGAAAGGTCTGAGTCTGATGGTTCACTCAAATAACATTTTTGCTCTCGACCTTGGCACGACTAAGTTTTGTCTGCTGTGGCTAGCGCTTGATAGCAATAAGACGACCCCGGTCATCCGTCGACTTTCCGTTCCGAGCTGTGGCATGAAGCGCGGCATGGTGTCAGATATTTTTGCAGCTACCGAGGCCCTACAAGGACTTGTGGATCGGGCAGAAGAAGAATTTGGGGTGGACGTGAGATCCGTCTACACAGGAATTGCGGGCTCTCACCTAAAAAGTACTATTGGTCGCGCCAAGATTGACCTAGGGGGACACCGAGTAAATGAGGAATTCCGTTCTCAAGTCATCGGCCTATGTGTGGCAAATCGCGGGCCTCAATCCGGAGAAGTCCTTCACAATATTCCTTTGTCTTTTCAAATTGATTCCCGTGAAACCGTTGAAAACCCTGATGGCTTTGCCGGAGATACGCTTTCCGCCGAAACCTTTATCATTGAAGCGGATCGAAACTACGTAAAAGATGTGATCAAACTTTGCAACAACTCAGGTCTGCAAGTTGCAGGACTTTATGCCGAGCCCTACGCTTCAGCTATCGTAACTGTGCCGGTGATTTACCGTGAAAACGGTGTGCTCATCGCTGATATTGGCGGTGGAACCACTGACGGCATTATCTTTCGCCACGGCAAGCCTGTTAAGCTATTTACCATTAATATTGGGGGTAAGCTTTTAACCGCTGATTTAGCGCAGGGATTAAGGGTATCAGAAACGACCGCTGAATCTATAAAGTGCCTAGTGGGACTCAGTGGAAAAGATGTTGATCAAAATATTCCTGACCTTGACGGGAATATGATGCCCCTTCCCAGTGCCCGTGCACAAAAGATTTTAGCTGCCCGTACTAAAGAACTGTTTGAGCTCATTAAGCAAGATACAGGCGTATTTTACTCACTTGCTAAATCTGGGGTTATTTTTACCGGCGGAGGGTGCGCCATGGTGGGCATCGTCTCTTTTGCCCGGGCTTTCTTTCAAAGCGCTGTAAAGACTGCAGAAGCAGAAATTCCAGCTTCTGCTCTTAAGGTTCTTGACTCTGCGGATCAAGCCAGTCGCCCTGAAGAACGGGTTAGAATGGCTTCTCCCTATGCTACGGCTTGTGGCATTCTCTATCTAGCTGTAGCCCAAGAGATTCAGAGCCTAAAAAGACCTGGTCTATTTCAATCGCGCAAGTATCTAAAAGCGATTGTAAATTGGATCAAAGAACTCACTTAAGGTCCAATATTTCGCTACGTTATTGCTTTGATTTTCTGCCCAAGTCAAACTTTTGACTTGTCATAAGTTTGACACATGAAAACATCCAAACGTATAATTTTTATAGAACAACAAAAGCATGTCCAAAGTGGAGACAGCAATGCAATTTAATCGCGATTTACTTCCTCCTGGTGCGAAAATTAAGGTGATCGGTGTCGGCGGTGGTGGCTCAAACGCTATCAACACGATGATTCGATCCGGTGTAGAAGGCGTCGAGTTTGCTGTGGCAAACACAGATGTTCAATC
Organism: uncultured Pseudomonadota bacterium; assembly: GCA_903844895.1. Classification (GTDB taxonomy): domain Bacteria; phylum Bdellovibrionota_B; class Oligoflexia; order Oligoflexales; family CAIMVM01; genus CAIMVM01. The sequence continues at coordinate 1,894 of CAIMVM010000044.1, read as the reverse complement.
TCTAAAAGCCTCCCTCTCTGACAAGAAAATTCAGATTGGTAAAGAGCTCACTAGGGGCCTTGGGGCAGGTGCAGATCCGGACATAGGTCGAGATGCGGCTCTAGAGGATCGACATGAAATTCAAGAGGCTTTGGCCGATGCAGACATGGTGTTTATCACCGCTGGTATGGGTGGCGGTACAGGTACTGGCGGTGCCGCTGTCATTGCTCAAATCGCTAAAGAACTGGGCGCCCTTACCGTGGGCGTGGTAACTAAGCCTTTTACCTTTGAGGGTCGACGCCGTCAAAAGCATGGTGAAATTGGCATTGCGCGTCTTAGAGAAAATGTCGACACCTTGATTGTTATTCCCAATCAAAGACTTTTACAAATCGCCACTCCCCAAATGACGATGCTGGAAGCTTTCCGTTTGGCTGACGATGTTCTCGTCAATGCCGTACGCGGCATTTCTGACATTATTAATATTCCGGGAACTATCAATGTTGACTTTGCGGACGTCAAGTCTGTCATGAGCTCTATGGGCCAAGCTCTTATGGGCATTGGACAGGCGACTGGTGAAAACCGTGCCGTTGAAGCTGCAACTCAAGCAATTTCCTCTCCACTTCTGGAGGATATTGATATCGAAGGCGCTACGGGCATCTTGATCAATATTACTGCTGGTCCAGACGTTGGCATTATGGAAATCAATGAAGCATGTTCGGTCATTCAAGAAGCCGCCCATGAAGATGCAAACATCATTTTTGGTGCCGTCATTGATGAATCTTTAACAGATGCCATCCGCGTTACTGTCATCGCCACTGGGTTTCCTAACGACAACTACATTGACGAAGACATTTTCAACAGCCAGCGCACTGTGCTCGCCTCCGCCAAGGACGGAATCATGGGACGTAGTCGTCCCATCATAGACAGCCGCCGCTATCCCAGAGTGGGAGCGTCTTCTTCTGCCATCCAAAACACGAGAGCGCGCCAGGCCCAGCAGCAGATAACCCGTGAAGAGGCTGCTTCTCAAGCCTCTACAGATCGCTTTACCACGGAGTCACTTGCCCAAATGACTCTTACCAACATCGCTCAAAGCCAGGCTGTTAAAGGTCCTAGTGATTTTTCTCCACAACCTATGGAAAATAGCGCCACGCCTAAGCAAGAGTTTGTTATGGAAATGAGACCTGACGCTCATTCTGCGCCCGCTGCCTTTGAGCCAAAGTCTGATGCCGCCTCCTTCTTTAGGAATCCAGAAGCCGCAAAGATGGAAGTCCATACCCCAGGGTACACCTCGGCAGTAAGCCCAACCTCCCAAGCGGACGTAGACTTTGCTGATGAAATCAATCGTTCGATTGATGACGCCTTAAACCTCGCCGACAGCATTTCCATGCAAAACCGCGAGTCCATCGACAATTTAGATATCCCCACTTTCTTAAGAAACGAAATTAAGAACTTGAGTATCTAAGTTTTTCTAATTTAGTTGCGGTGCCTTTTTGATTCCATATTACGTCTTCAGAAACAAAAATCTGAAGACGTTTTTTTCTTAAAATCTCCATGCATCACCGATGGGGCGCAGCATTAGCTGAGTCAAGAAGCGAAGACCCAATGGTTGGATAGAAAACTGATATAAGTCTTCTATGTTGAATAAAATTACAGTTCTTTCTTTTGTATCACTATGACTTTGCCCACATTGAGCAGGGGTATGTCTGACATTTTTGAATTAAGCTCAATCATTTTTGTTCTTTTTTGCTGATTTTCAATGAAAATTGAGCTTATGTCTGATTTAGTCCGTAGATTTCCAACACGGTGTCTCCAAGTAAGCTTAGTATCTTTCGTCGAATATCTGTGATTCCATGCCAAATATAGCTTTCAACTCCATTGATCGAAATTTTTACACGATTGATTCCTGTGAGGAGCT
>CAIMVM010000043.1 GCA_903844895.1 uncultured Pseudomonadota bacterium | reverse complement strand
GGCTCAATTGGTCAGCGATTTCTGATATGACAAATGAAAACTTGGTGAACGAAGGTTCTATTGCGGAGCAGTTTGTTGGGCAGCACTTATTAGACTTGTCAGCCAATTCCTCCAGCGAAGGATTACATTATTGGCTGCGTGAGGGCAAAGATTCCAATGCTGAAGTGGATTTTGTCTGCACCTTTAGCGGAAAAATTGTACCTATTGAAGTAAAATCTGGAAGTGGAGGAAGTTTAAAATCGCTTCATCAATTTGTCGGCGAAAAGAATGTTCCGCTTGCGATTCGACTCGACACAAATCCTCCAAGCATACAGCAAATTAAGACCTCCATTCGGATAGGAACTGAGACAAAAATTGTGAGTTATGATTTGATCTCATTGCCACTTTACCTCGTGGAAAGGATTCCATCAGTTGTAGAAGTGTATTATGACAAGCTTAAAAAATTGTAGCCTTTTGTCGACCAACTTGGAGGTGGCCATAACGATGTCAATCTGGATGGGCATGCAATCCTTAACTCCAGGCGGCCTCGTACTCTCCATATGCCCTGCTTCGAATCAAGACAATTTAAAAAATTCGAATGAACTTTCGCCCACAAAAAAGAAAATTGTCCTGACGCACCCCAGGGCAGAGATGTTACCTTTGCATCACTTTGAAACTGACAAACGGGCAAAAATATTATAGAAATGACCATCTTCTCAGATGGTCAAAAAAACACGGCGAATCAGGCGATGACAAGGGTGAATGCTGAAATTGCTTAGGGTGTGCTAAAGCATATAAATCTACGAGAATTTTTCATGGCATTCCTTTAGAGTATTTACGCGATACCCAACAGGCTATCCTGTAACTTAGGATACTTCGATTGTCATTTTGAATTGAAATGAGGCTATCTTTTGAGTAATGCAATACCATCCAATTATCCAAGCTTTTTGTCAGCCGTAAAGCTCCGCATTCGTGATTCTCAGTATGCTGCGCTTAAGAGCGTGAATACTGAATTAGTCGGGCTCTATTGGGAGTTAGGTCGAATGATTGTAGAGCGACAAGAACGTGATGGGTGGGGTGCCTCTGTTATTGACCGACTGTCTCAAGACTTGCAAAATGAGTTTCCAGGCCAATCTGGGTTTTCCAGAAGAAATCTTTATAATATTAGGGACTTATATCTATCGTATAGAGACGATGAAATTGTGCAACCATTGGTTGCACAAATAGCCTGGACCCATAACATTATGATTCTGGAAAAATGTAAATCTGCTGGTGAGCGCAAATTCTATATCGCAATGACTAAGAAGTTTGGTTGGACCAAAAATGTACTTGCCACACAAATTTCAAGCAATGCTTTTGCCAGAACTGCAAAATCCCAATCTAATTTTGATAAGGTACTGCCAGCTGAGAAAGCTGCACAAGCACAGCTGGCTATTAAAGATGAGTATACATTTGATTTCTTGGAACTCGAGCCTGAGCATTCAGAACGTGAACTTGAAGTGGCATTACTTAGCAAGGTAAATAGATTTCTAACTGAAATGGGAGGTATGTTTACTTTTGTAGGGTCTCAATACCGATTGCACATAGATGGTCTAGATTTTTTTGTAGATCTATTGCTCTATCATAGGTCACTTAGGTGTTTTGTCGCGATTGAGCTGAAAGTAACTGAGTTCAGACCCTCTTATGCAGGTCAAATGCAATTCTATTTAACGGCCCTTAATCGCAATTCTAGGCTTCCTAATGAAGGTCCTGCTATTGGAATCATATTGTGCCGAGAGCAGCACCAAACAGTAGTGGAGTATGCATTAGCGAGTTCAAGGCATCCATTGGGCGTAGCAAGCTACGTGGTTTCAAAGAATTTGCCTAAAAAGTTCAAGGATCAACTGCCAAGTGAAGAGCAGATAAAGAAGTTACTTGATGCAACTGAACATTTTCTTAATTCTGACAAAGTTCGACTCCCCGACGGACCTAATGAAATATTGGAAGAAGTAAAACCCAAAAAAATCAAACCATCGGCTGCAAAAAAGACAATTTCGTCAAAGAGTAGGAAGAGTCCCTTAATTAAAAAAAGCAGAACTTAAAAAAGAGGAAGTAATCAGTTCCGGTGCAGGATGTTGGGGCTGAATGTCACGCCTGATTCTTCTAAACTTTCGATGTCGTGGCCTTTATCTACAGAGACTGTTTTGTTGACTAGGTTTGGTACTCCGACGATGGGCCTATTTTCCAATGCAACCGGTGGAGAGATGAAGCGGGCCTATTTTATGAAGACATCGACATAAGGCGCCCGACCGAAGCAGAAAGTGATGTAGTCTATGCTCCGGTTTCGGGATCTATGACTGTAATCAATGATGGCGATCCCAAGTACGCCGCAAAGTACACTGGCAGGTTAAAGGTTAAAGGTTAAATATAAGTCACCATATATATTACTAAAAATAACATAGCAAAGCTTTCAAGGGCCCTTGTCGGCATGTTATGCTTGATTTAACAGCATATTATCGGCATAATGAGGTATATAAAAAACTCCGATATTGAGCGTATATCGTGCCGACAAATTTTAAACCTAATTATTCCATAACTCACAACATTGCAAAAAGTCTTATGAGAATTGAGGCATCGAAAGAAAAGGTCAACTTCCTTCCGGTGAATCCAACAGTGCTTGCATCATTACGTGAAACTGCAAAGCTTTATACAACACACTACTCGACCATGATAGAAGGGAATCAGTTAAATCCTCATGAAATCAAAGAGGTCATTTCGCTTAAAGGGCACTTTCCAGGTAGGGAACGCGACGAGCTTGAAGTCAAAGGATATTATGCAGCCCTCGCGCAAGCAGAGCAGTATGCCTCACAAAACCATCCCATTACGGAAAGGGTGATTCAAACCCTACACGCGCTAGTTGTGAGTGATGGAAGAGCTCGTCTAAAGCCAACACCTTACAGAGACAGCCAAAACGTGATCAAAGACAGCGCCACAGGAAGCATTATATATATGCCGCCAGAAGCCAAAGAGGTACCTAGTCTTATGCGCAATTTAGTCTCTTGGATCCAAGAAAATCAAGAGCTACCCTCTCCGATCATTGCTGGTATTGCACATTACCAGTTTGCAACCATTCACCCCTATTACGACGGCAATGG
>CAIMVM010000042.1 GCA_903844895.1 uncultured Pseudomonadota bacterium | reverse complement strand
GCTTTGACAGGCTTTGTCACGGGTCGGGAACCGGCCTCAGGTGTGGAGGAGAAGAACTCTTTTCCTGTGAAACACGAAACTCCATCCCATACCGGAGCAAGCCCCCAGGGCTTGTGAGGATTGGGTGGAGTAGTTCATTTAGCATCGGTGTCATGCTAATCCTAATGGGCTTAAGCAATGGCGCATTAATGGCTAGGCTTTTCCTCAAAACTCTCCACGCCACTCGGTGTCGGTACGAGGGTTAGAGGCGAGCTGGTCTTTTTTTCTTCGATCTCTTTTCTGAGAGTTTCATCTTTTTTAAAGGACATTTCATAAGCAATATAGCGATTTATCCCTAAAGGCGGAGGTAAAAAACGTAAGTTTTTAAACGCGTTTTGGATGCATTTTGTGAGTCTGATGTCCTTTAATTCGTCGTTTGCAAGATCGTATTCTATAAGCTCACCATTTTCCTTAAGTTGAAAGACATAGGTCAAAGACCCTTCCGTGCGTTCTGTCGCCGGGAGCTCCAGCTGGGTAGTAGGGTTTGGCTCTGCCGTCGTATGAGGAGCTTTTGCATCAGATGCGGGAGATTGAGTTGGCTGCTTAAGTGATTCTCGTTCCTTAACGAAGCTTTCGTAGCACATGGAATATTGCTTGCGTCGTTCCGGTGTCATCAGGAGATTAGCAAAGCCATTTCGCATATATGCAGAAGCTATTTTGGTTTCGCCTGCAGGGGCTAGAAGCACTGGTTTTTCTCTAAAAGCATAAATCAGAGCGGCGCCTGCAACTAGACCCAGCCAAAAGCTATTGTCTCCAAATGAAATATTCAAGTTGAATCCTTTTTTAGTCGTCTTCCTATTTTTCCACAGAATCTGCCCATTCGACTGGGAAGTTGTTTCCTATAGCCGAAATGCTTGAGGAGCCGATATCTGCAGCATGCGGGAGTAAGCGGTGAGTACTTGGAATGTGAAAAATTCATTGGTTAAAGGGGCCCTTTGTTCTATAGGGATCCATTCTTTGTTTTTTTTAATTCTTGTTTTCGACCCCCAACGCCCGGCAGCTGCGGTGGTGTTCAATGGCAATATTTTAAAGCTGTCCCTATCTGGCATAAAAATAAAGAAATCAAATCCTGATGCTGATGAGGGTGCGGATACCCAGGTGGAAAGTGGAAAACAGGCGGTTACTTCCAACAAGAGTTCTAAGGGAGAGGACAAGATTGATGCCATGAATTGCCTCAATCTTAAAGTGAAGAAAGAATTAAAGGCGTTAGGAATTTCACTTCCTCGGCGCTATTTCGTGCAAGTCTATACAAAAAATGCTTCGGTAGATGGAGCTTGGTACGTCGACAAATGGATTTCTGAAAAGCCATCGAGCCATAGTTTAGATAAGAAGTTTTTTGATGCATTTTCACAATGCATTAGAAACTCCAATTTTTCAGAATGGGGTCGTAAATCAGTAAATTATGCCAACGCCCAGAGATCTATTTCTTTTGCTGTCGAGTTTAATGATTAAAATAAGCTTCCTTTATTGAGCGCAAGCTTCCTTTGCTCGCTCTCCCCAAAAAGGAGCAGAGTTTGGCACAATCAAGAATCTACGGAAAGACTTGAAACTTCTTCCATTCCAGGGCCAATTTTTCGTAGATAATCCGATCGTGGAGGCGGCTGGGTTGGCCCTGCCAATATTCGAATTTTGAAGGATTTATAATAAAGCCCCCCCAGTTTTCTGGTAACGGGACTTCCTGATTCTTATAAGTTTCATTAAGAGTTTCAACCTTCTTAATAAGAGTCTCTTTGGAATCGAGAATCTGGCTTTGGCGAGAGGCTATTGCGCCAAGTTGAGATTCTCTCGGACGGGTATGAAAGTAAGCCTCACTTTGCTTTTTAGTTACTTTGGCTACAGTGCCAGAGATGCGAATTTGTCTGGCTAAATCGGCCCACCAAATTAGCAATTCCGCTTTCGGATTTTCCAAAAGGTCTCTAGCCTTGGGGGATTCATAGTTGGTGTAAAATTCGAAGCCCAGATCAGACCAACCTTTCAAGAGAACCATTCGAACGCTGGGCATGCCTGTGAGCGAAGATGTTGCCAAAGCACAGTTATTGATGTCTTTCACATTCTTTGCCGTAGCTTCAGACCACCACTTTGCAAAAAGCGAGATTGGCTCAGAAGGTGTGTTAGATGCGGATAGGGTGTCACCAGAAAAATCTCTTCTTAAATCGCTGATCGTCATTGTTTTCACTTAATTCAAAGAGTTGAAGTTCATGCAAGTCCATCATCAAAGGCCTCAAAAGAGGGGCAAGCCTCTTGCGAGAAATCTTGGATAGGTAGCCATTGGTTTATATCAATAAATTAGGATTTCGGCTCGTTTCCTTTTCCACTGGTTTTGATTTTCAGGAAACAAAGAGAGAGTTTGCCATTATCGCTTAAGGATTTGAAATTTTTGAGGGATTTATTAACGGAAATAAGGCTGTAATTTTTGGGTGTTAGCTTTGCTTAGGAGTGTCAATATTTTAGTCAATACAAGTCCTTCAAATTGACGGAATGATTTGCTTTTTTTGTTGGCAGACGCCTTGCAATTCTTTATGGAGTTGAGATTCCCCTTTCGGGGGCATTTGGGGGCAAGTAGCAAATGGATTCAAAAATTAAGTTTCTAGATGACTTTAGCCTAGACCGCAGGTTGTACTGGCGGGTGGGGGATATCTACCAAAGGTATCAGTGGGAGATCGTCTTTGATAAAGGCACCCCTGATATGCTGTGGAAAATAAGACGGCATGGTTCAGAGGATTGGTATGCCCTTGATGTGAAGAACATATTTGTGGAACTTTCGGCTCGGCAAGTGGATGTCTCAGATTTTGAGCGTCAGCTTTCTGGAAATATAATGACCCAAGCCGTATTTAGCTCAAGCCTGTTGGAAGAGGCAAAGAAGATTCTTGGAGAATCAGTGATCGAGGAAGCGATTTTTAACCATAATGCATTTGCCGAGAAGCTACTTGAGATGATTCGAGATCTCACGCGAAACCCTAACAGTGATCAAACTGCTGGGGAAGGGTCTATTGGTATTTTAGATGCGACTGATAGATCGCTAGAAGGCTTTCCCTTTGAGTTAAAAAATTCGCAGCAGCCGATGCAAAAAAACACCAGCAGCTCCAGCACTGAAAAGGAAAAACGGGGCGCTAAATTGGATATTAGTTCCGCTTTTAAGAAGTCAGACACCATGTTGAGACTCGTTAAGAAATAATTTCGTGATTACTGGAACTGGCCTTTCTAATGCCCATGGATTTAACTGCTACTTCCTAACCTTGAGATGGGTAACATTGGACTTTAAAATTGCAGTTCTCATAAAATGCTCTTCCTTAGGCTGAGGATTCTTAGGCTGAGGATCCGTAGCGTTAGAAATGTGCCTTAAAGACACATAAAATCGATGAGTTTACTGGCGTAATCCCAATAGGTGGAATTTTAAGTTCGGGTCTATGTAAAATCTATCGTTTCAAAATGAGTGTATGAAGAAGCTAAAATGGACTTAGGAAATCGACTTTATAAATTTGGGACATCCCAGGCGAAAGTCTAGCAAATCAACTATTTTAGGCCAGCCATCTTATCTCGAGCGTGTTCAAATCCTGGTCTTCCCATCATTCCAAAGAGATTGATTTTATAGGCTTCCACGCCAGGTTGATCAAAGGGATTTACACCTAAGGTCAGGGCTGAAACTGCGCATGCGGTTTGCATAAAGGCTAAGAGATAGCCAATGGAGTCCTCAGAAATGGTGTCCAATTTTAAGTTCAGACAGGGAACTCCACCTTCATGATGGGCTGCTTCCGTAGCTCTCAAGGCCGCTTTGTTAATGGTTGAGATATATTCACCCTCAAGATAGTCGAGTTCGTCGATGGGATTTCCTGAGGGAACCCTAAGGCTTCTTTCGATTCTGTGGGTTCCGGTGCACCTTGTTTCTTCTACGGCGAGAAACGTTTCTAAAATATTTCTTACGCCGTCCTGAACGTATTGTCCCAAGGAGTGCAAATCGGTCGTGCAGTTAAGGCCAGCTGGGAAAATTCCTTTGCCGTCCTTTCCTTCTGATTCTCCAAAAAGCTGTTTCCACCACTCCACAAGTCCAGCCAATTTGGGCTCTCCAAATGCCATAATTTCCACTCTAAATCCGCTATTCCAAGCGGCTAGTCGTGCGGCTGCATAACGAATGGCATCAAAGGCCTCTAGGCGTTCCAGAGTTCCTTCCTGCACTCCTGTATAAAGGGAGTTAAAAAAGCGATCTGCACCTTTTAGTAGAGCATCTACATTGTGGCCAGCGAGCACAAGGGGAACCATGCCTACTGCTGTCAATACTGAGAATCGACCACCCACATCACTAGGAACATCAAAGGAGTGATAGCCATTTTGTTCCGCGAGTCCACGTAGGGCGCCCTTCTTAGGATCTGTGGTGGCGATAATGCGTCTGGAGGCCAATTCTTTTCCATATCTGGCTTCCATGTAGTTTTTAATCACTCTAAAGCCGACCCCGGGTTCTGTAGTGGTTCCAGATTTTGAAATGACATTTACGATGGGATTTCGATGGTCGAGATAGTCAAACAGTTCAATGAGCTCGGTTTCAGATAAATTATGTCCTGCGTAAACTATGGGTTTTGTGGAAAGGTCTGTGCCGCTTAATGCGAGTGCTTCTTGGTAGCGGTGACTTAAAGCATCATGAATTGCCTTTGTCCCAAGATAAGATCCGCCGATTCCGATGACGACCACAGTGTCATAGGGTTGGCCAAGTAAATTAATATGATTCTTGACTCTCTTTAAAGTTTCAAAACCTTTTTGTTTGGGCCAGTTCATCCAACCGGTATACTCTTTTCCCAAGCATTCTTTTCGAATTAAAAGTTGAAGATTTTTTAAACAATCTTCCTCTAATGCCTTTGAGGATTCTTTCAAAGCTTCGCCAAAAAAACGATTGTCAAACTTTAATATCACGATTTTCCTCCATGAGAGTCAGATTTCTTTAACTTTGAAAGTATAATTTCGGGAGCGCGGATATGAAAACGAATCTCGCCTTCCACTTCATAGTTGGCATCAATAATAATACATTTTTGATGAACCAAGGATAGAACATCTCGTTCGTCCGGTCTTACAAGAACACAGGCCTCGTGAAACTTATCTTCAAAATACTCGAAAATATGATTTCTAAGTCTTTTAATGTCATCTAAAGAATAGGCAGAGAGACAGATTGAGCCTGAATATTTTTTCTTCAAGATTCTGGGGAGGAAAGGATCGTCAACTTGATCCATTTTATTGAAGGCAAGAATGGTCGGGATATGGTCGGCGCCGATTTCTTTAAGGACATCGGTAGTGGTTTCCATCTGAGAGTTATAACTGGTGTGAGAGACATCTACCACGTGGAGAAGTAGGTCGGCATCCAGCACTTCTTCCAAAGTTGATTTAAACGATTCTATAAGTCCATGGGGGAGTTTTCTAATAAAACCTACGGTGTCTGACAAAAGTATCTTGGGGCGGGTGTTCGGATCGATGGGGCGAGTGGAAGCAACTAATGTCGCAAATAATTCATCCTTTCCGTCGGTATCCGCACTGGTCAATCCTTTCATGAGGGTAGTTTTGCCTGAGTTGGTATACCCTACCACAGCAACTTTGATTTCATTTCGTCTTGAGCGCCTTTGAACTTTACGTTCACCTTCAATTTCTTCGAGGCGCTTCTTTAGTTTGCCGATACGGTCGCGATTCTTGCGTCGGTCCATTTCAATTTGTTTTTCACCCGCACCGCTACCGCTTTGGCGCCCAAAGTGAGTCCAAAGACCTACCAGCCTAGGCATCAGGTATTCGAGCTGTGCAATTTTTACTTGAGTTTTAGCAGCATTCGTTTTTGCGTGCCTAGCAAAAATATCTAATATGACCCCCGAGCGATCTACAACTTGGCGTTTAATGTCTGTTTCCAAGTTGCGAATTTGTGGCCCCGACAGCACGTGATCAATGACCACAAGTCCAGCACCTTCTTGGTCACATAGGGTTTTGACTTCTTCAGCTTTGCCTGTTCCAATCAGGTGACTTGCTGTGGGGCGAACTCGTTTTTGTATAATGCGCCCGACGGTTGCAATACCAAGAGTTCGCAATAGAGCTTCTAGTTCATTAAGATCTTGAATGATTTCATATTCCTGCTCATCAATCTGCATGCCGACAATTACGGCTTTGCGAAACGTATTTTCAATATTGATGAGGGTTTCAGTTTCCAATTTAGCTCCAAGATTTCAAGAATCTTAACAGATTTTTCATCAAGGAACGAGGTAAAATATTAATGCAGGCGCGAAGAGAAGGGGGTCTCCAGCATGGCTTTTGATTCTAGCTGCGACATTCGTTCGAGATTCTCAGCTACTTCCGTTTCTGTAAAATAATATCGGGCAATTCTTAAAAAAATCATATAATGGCCCGCCTCCCGTTCCGCGAGGTGGCGGTAAAAGTCTTTAAGTTCTGGGTCCTCTAGAGCCTCCGCTAGCAAAAGAAACCGTTCGTATCCACGCGCCTCAATGAGGGCAGACATTAAGAGGCGGTCAAGAAACCTTTCATCTCGACCATGTCGAAGATCTGCCATAAGCTTTGTCACATAGGGGTCTTTTTCATCGTAAGGAGAAACCTCGAGGCCTTTTTTCGCGATAATTCTCCAAACTTCATGGAAATGTTCAAGCTCTTCTCGAGCCAAGCAGACCATGGGTTCTATGACCGCTTTTTTGTCAGCGTACTTAGAAAGAAAAGACATCGCTAAAGCTGCTGCTTTTCTTTCGCAGCTGGCGTGATCCAGTAGAAAGTTATGGAAGTCCTTAAGCGGAAACTGAACCCACTCAGGTGGGGTTTTTTCTTTGAGGGGAAGGTCTATAGGCAGCATGGTTTCCTCTAATCATGGGATGTTTTAGAGCCATAGTTGCCTAGAGTCCAGAGAATTTCGAAAGTACCCAGAGGTACAATCCATGAGCTTTATCTTAAAGGCTTGTTTCTGGGGCGCTCCGGTGGCATTTGACTTGAGAGGAATCTATCACCTGCTTCCTTCAGAGTTCTAGAAGTTGCTATGAGCTCAAACAGGTCATCTGCCGCAGCGGAGAGGCTATCTTCGCTTAAAAAATAACCAAACTTACTGGCCTGCGTATGATTTTCAAGGATTTCCCGAATGGCTACTTTTGTGGCCGTTTCAAAAACTTTGCTCATGGCACCCCCTGCAACTTAGGAAACATGTTCCATCTGAGTATAGCACGATCAGGGTTTGTTTTATAAATACATGATATCGCTAGGTAAAATGCTATTTTTTCAAAAAAGATTAAATTTCGTTTTAGGAATTCCGACACTCAGCCTGGGACACTTTTTAAAGCGGGTGGATATGGTGAATTTCTGGAACCTCGTTATTTTACTTTTTACCTATTTTTTGGTGCATGGTCCTGCAATTGGCTAGTTCAAGAAAATACTCAGAGAAAGTTTGCGGCCCCTGGCACATTGATCTTTGAAACTATGCTAAGTAATGAGAATTTAGTATACAGTTCCTTCTTTAGACTTCTTTGGCTTAGGTTGGACCAATGAATATGCCACTTCCCCGATTTTTTTGGGGGGCTTTAGGATTATTTCTTATTCATAGATGGGCTGGCTGGCTTCATTTAGCACCTGAGTTTTATGGAAATGTAGCTCGGTCCGTCGTAGTTGGTATTCTAAGCGATGTTTGGATCAGCTGGCTCTTGACGTTAATCGTTTTGATGCTCGGGCGCGTTTGGAAGGGGGCCTGGTTTGTGAGTCTGCTACTTCTGTTAGTAGGACTCTCAGGTCATCAAGCCTATGTGGGCTATTTTAAATCACAGATTCTTCCGTTTCATCTTACTTATCTTTTTGAATGGGCCTTTTTGAGGTCTCAATTAACCAGCCTTTTTGATCCTGATGTCATTCTGTTTTCCAGCTTAGGCATGGTTTGGGTTTCAGTTGTTCCTTTCCTTTTTAAGAAAGATCAGATGGGCTTAAAAGGACTCCTTTTGGGATCTGGTGTCATATTAGGCGCGCATGTAATACATATAAAGTATAAAATTCAGTGGTTTGTGCATGAAAACCTGCAATCAAATGTTGTGGAAAACTTGGCGGTTAAATTTCTTCGGGAACCCTTTGTTGAGGGTTTAACAGAAACTGAGCTCTCCCAACTGTCTACCTACTACGGCCTTTCCTTTAGCAATTCAGGCTTTACTAGAACGACTAAACCCGCGACGATGGATAAAGAAGTTCAACTCATTAAACATGCGTGGGAGCGCTCCCTTGCGGATGGTCATAAACCCATCTTTCTTTTTGTGCTTATGGAAGGCCAAAGGGAAGTAGACCGCAAGTCTTTTCAGCCTCACATAACTCAGTTGGGTCAGCAGGGATTGCTTTTTGAAGGGATGACTTCTACGGGCACTGTGACGCGGGGAGGGCAGGAAGCACTTTTTTGCGGGTATCCAGGAAGTGTGATGAGTTCAACGATGCGCAATCACCCGGAGATTAGATTAAAATGTCTTCCGAATTTGACGGAAGAGTCAAGTTTTTGGATTCACGGGGGCATGGGACTTTTCGACGCCCAGAAAGTTTTCTGGGAGGGACAGGGGGTAAAATGGCGCTACGCCATGGAAGATTTTGCGTCTGAGCTTCCCATGACTCCGTGGGGAATTAGTGACTTTAGTCTTATGACACTATCAGGAAGTAAGATTCCACATATGGTCCGAGAGTCTCGGAAGTATTCCTTCGGGATGATTCTTACCATGTCTAACCATATTCCTTGGGTTCTTCCCTCGGATGCGCCAGCGAGTTTAAAAGACCAGTCAAGCCAAGTTACATCCCCAGCTTGGCTTACTTCAAGCTATGCGGACATGGCCCTAAATAAGCTCGTTTCAGGCCTAAAATCAGATGGTATTTGGAAAAACACCATATTAATAGCAGTTGGTGATCATGGGCATGAGACTCCCTCACTGCAAAATACGTCGAAGGAAGATAAATTAACCCGCATCTCAGCTTTAATTTCTGGGGGTCTCGTAGAGGCTACAGTTAAGCCTCGGGTGATCTCTGAGCCGGCTAGCCAAAAAGATTTGGCGTACTTTGCGGCCGAAATCATGGGCCTTAAACTCAATGCACCACTTTCTCAATCTCCATTCGCACCGCGGACAATACCTGTTTTTGCTGATTTAGGGGAAACTCTTTACTTTCCCTTAAACCAGAAAACTATAAAAATTAGAGACGTTCAAAAAAAAGGATCTAGGCATCAGCCTGAAGAGTTGTTTGCGGCTTGGTATCATAGGCTCATTCAGGAGTGGAGTCTGAATTTAGGTGTGCCGCCAGAAGTTACCCCCAGCCCTTAATAGACAGAAAAAACCTACCTCAATGTTAATCGGCAAGTCTTTAGTTCAAAAGCCATAACTATCTCCGCCTAGGAGCCTCATCACGGACTAGGACTTTCTCTTTGGTTAAGAGGCCGTCTAAAGACGCTCTTTGGTGCGGTAACTCGCTGAAATCAATGCATTAGGTTCTGAATTATTTCACTTTTACAAAAAAGAGTCCGATATGCCGGACGCTGGAACTAGATAGTTGAAAAGGGCCCAGGTGAAACTTCCAAAAGCTTCTAAAAAAGCCAAGCGGATCTTTTTTCAAGTTCCAACTTTTTAGCTCCAGCAGTAACGCTGTATGGAGTGTTAGAAAAACAAAGTAGCTCCTTGGAGAACGATTGTTAAGTCTGAAAATGAAAATTTTAGTAGCATGTCTTTTCCTGGGTTTACGAGATGCGGATGCCCATTCTGCCCCGCGAAGTGAATCTTCTCGAGCATCAGAGCTGGATGTGCCTAGTACTAACTTGAGCACCCAGGAAAGGGTGTCGAGCAGCTCCTTGCTTCCCGTGTCGGTGGATTTGCAAACAGTGCCTTTTCCTTCTGGTCAAGAATTTATCGATGTGCGAGGTGTCGGCGATACAGGTTGGATACAAAGTGATCCGGAACTAAAAAGAAGTGAGTTTTCCTCTCTTTTGCGATCTTTTGATCCGGAGGGTCTGATCCTTGGTGGGGATTTGAACTTTCTAAATTGGGAAAGCAGTGTGGGGCCAAGCTGTCAAAAATGGAATCTCGTACAGTTTCCTTTTATTTCCCCTCCCAGGGCCTTGAAAGATGCGTTTGATTTTGGATTCAATCTCTTCGGAGTCAGCAATAACCATGCTGAGGATTGTGGGCAGTTCGACGACAAAACTACTGGTGCCATGCGAACGCGCTATGAATTAGCGAATTTAGCGAAGGGTAAGAAAGTACTTTGGCATGGCGTTGGTAAGTCCCACGAGATCTCCAAGGTTTCTACCCGCATCTTTCAGCTCAAGGGCAAAAAAATAAAAGTGGCCTTTGCAGCGGTATCTTTTCTTAATTGGCGCACCCATTCCACCTCGCGAGGAGAGGCAAATTATCAGGGGGAAGAAATTCTCCAATCGATGCGGCGATCCGATGCAAAAATAAAGATTCTATCGGTACATACGCAGTCTACCCTTGAACAGGGAAAGGCTTATGCAGCAAGATTTATAAAAGAAGCTGGGGGAGATATTGTTTTCTCTCAAGGCGAGCACAAGTGGGGAGATGTGGAAGCCATTGAAAAAGCAACTGGCGGCAAGGGAATTGTGTTTCATGGGCTCGGCAATTTTTCACATTCGGGAATCGTATCCAATCATAAAAACATTATAGCTCGTGTACTCTTGAAAAAAGAGACACTAGAGCTGGCCCAGGTACAAATCATTCCGTTCAGCAATCTCTATCAAGGTGAGCTAAAACTTCACTCCGCTAAGAGTGGATTGCCAGAGGCCAATTTTGATTGGAAGCGAGCCGTGCTTCAGGCGGGTCGTAAAGTTTCTCTAGCTTTCTCAAACTTTCCTTAAAATCTACACATGCAAATCCTGCAACGATTGTAATCTGGATGTGTAAACCAAATGCGTTGGAAGATCTTATTGGAGCATTTTAAAAAAGAAGACCCTTTCGGGCCTTCTCGTTTTTTAATGTCCGGAATTTAAAGCGTCTAGGAGCTTAGGATCCGTTACGGGAATCATGGGAGTTGATTTGGCTCTAGCCATGAAAGAAAAGAGAAATCCTCCAAAGACTAAAAATAATGCGCCAAATTCCGCTACTGGGATTCCGTAATCTTTAGTGATGACTTCTGACATCACGATCTGATTGTAGTTAAGCCATTGTCCAAAAAGCACCAATACACAAAGTGGTAGAGTTACCGAGCGCGTATATTTTGCAGGCTTGGGAATCAAAGTAAAGAAGGGGAGTACAAAGCATAAAATAGCAACTGCAATGACAATATAAATCCAAGGTGAATGAAGACGATGGATAAAGTATTCGGTTTCCTCAGGCATGTTTGCATACCAGTATGTGAGGATGTGGGCGTAAGTAGTATAGCCAAAAAAAGCTGTAAATCCGTGCATCATTTTACCGACATCGTGGAATTGGCCGCCAACGCCCTTTCGGTAATATCCAGATAAAGGCGTCTTTTCTAGAAGAAAGAGCGCGATTAATATGGAAGCGAGTAGAGATTGCATCAAAACCGCAAAAGACCAGACCCCCCAAAGGGTTGAGTACCAGTTTGGTGACAACGACATCGTTAAATCGAAGGTTAAAAAAGTAAACCCACAAGCGACTAGAAAAAGGAGCGGCCCTGACCAAAATCTAAGGCGTTGACTGGAAAGCTTTGCTCTCGCAGCTGCTTGATCTAGTTTGCCAGCCAAAAAGTCTTTATCTGCCGCAAAATTCTCTTTTTTAAACCAGTTAAGTACGAGGTTGATCAAAACGATCCAGCCGACATTTCGGATGAGCCAAAAATTTGGGGTCAACCAAAAGTTCTTTCCGTCTTTATGAGCAATCATAGCCGGATCTGCGATCCATTTATAAACTTCACCTGCACCGAGAATCTTAAATCGAGCGGCAAACATGATCACCACTAATAGAATACTCACAGGTAGAAGAAACGCAGAAAAAGCTTGGTGGATCCGACGAATCGGTCTTCCCCATACGGCTCCTACCACATCTTGCATCTGGCCAAAAATGGCTCCGCCAAAGGCGATGGAAAAAGCAAAGAAGCCAGAAGTAAGGAGAGCTCCCCAAACGCGGGTAGGCTCCGTAGCAAACCCGTAACCTAATCCTAACAGCCCCAAAGCAATCAGGGCGTAAACGATATTTTGGGAACGAGGAGAAACGTTTAAGTACAACTCTTGTCTTTTTTGATAGAAGTCATTCAGGTTCATTTGCCCGCCTTTTGCAATTCTCTTAGATACATAACAATTAACCAACGTTCGTGTGCTGCAATACTATGTCCATAGGAAGGCATATTTCGAACACCGAAAGTAATGGTATGGAAGAAAAAACCATCGCCGCGTTTCGCATAAGCTTCCGTAGTAATGTCGGGAGGAGCAGGAAATTTAGCTGAAACGAGCCCATCGCCTTTGCCTGTTTCCCCATGACACGGAACGCAGTAGATATTGTAAAACTTTTTACCTTTTTCTGCCTGACCCTCAGGGTATTGCAAAAAGGGATTCTGGAGTGCTTTTTCTGAAGCATCTGCAGTAGCAGGATAAAGAATTGCAGAGGAAGGCACACTTCCCTCTGGGGGGTCTAGATACTCCAGTTGCGCTTTGACAGCGGGAGAATCAGCCATATCTGGCAAATACTGGAGTTTCGTATCATTGGGATCTTTGTTGCATGCAGCAGTCAAGATGATACTGAGACAAAGATAGGTTCTACTTATGGACAGCTTCACGTCGTACTCCTAAATTAGCTGGTCTTTTTAATTTCAAAAGCACCTTGACTCTTCAGTAAAGAAGCTTCTTCCCCATCGACTCGCGCACCTGGAACAAAGATTCCAAATTTATCATCCATCAAACGATTATCCAAAATACGCGCATGGGGATTGCCTAATCGACCTAACCAAAGCATGCCAAGAATCGTGGCTAAAGCGCCAAAAAGCACAAATAGCTCGAAGATAAAAATGACGTTAGGTGGCAAGGAACTGAATGCTGGGGTTTTGCCACCAACAATCAAGGGGAAATCTAAATCGCAAAGAATGGGAAGCCAAAAGCCTGTAGTTGCTCCTGTCAGGGCTCCTGTTAGGGTGAACCATCTCACTTGGCTAGGACCATAACGTTCCTCAGCATGGTGCACCAGTTCATGATAACTGGTGTGGCTGTAAAGGATATGATCTTTAAACTCAGGCCTTCCTTTAATAGTTTCCAGGGCAGCCTCAACATCATCGAGGTAGTCAAACAAGGCTAGAATACCAGCAGTTTTAGTGGTCATGAAATGTCCTCGCTTAATGAGTGGGTTTGCGGCGAAGTGGTTTTGGCATAATCAGTTTTAGTTCTGACATCGATACAAATGGGAAAAACTTCGTAAAGATGAGGAACCAAGTGAAGAACCAGCCAAAAGAACCAAAAGTCATACACATATCAATGATTGATGGTTCATAGTGTCCCCAAGACCCCGGTAGAAAATCTTCTGCCAAGGAAGAGATAACAATATTATAACGTTCAAACCACATTCCAATATTAATTAGGAAGCAAATAACCATAGCTACGGGGATATTGTATCTAATCTTTCTAGACCACAAAAGGAGAGGGAAAACGCAGTTACAAAAAGTCATGGTCCAAAAATAGAAGCTATAGGGGCCAGTAGCGCGACCTTTGAAAATCGCCCATTCATAATAGTTTCCGGAATACCATGCGACAAAGAATTCAATGGCGTAAGCATAAGCTACAATGGTCGAAGTCAAAAGTGTCAGCTTAAGGCAAGCTTCTAAATGCTCTTCTTTGATGAAGCCTTCGAGACGGAACATCTTTCTTACAGGAACTACTAGGTTATATACCATCGCGCAGCCTGACAAAATCGCGCCCGCTACAAAGTAAGGTGGGAAAATGGTTGTGTGCCACCCTGGCTGAAGTGCCATGGCAAAGTCCCAAGAAACGATAGAGTGTACGGATAATACGAGGGGGGTTGATAAAGCAGCCAAAAATCCATAACCAGTTTCATAATGGTGCCACTGGCGAATATTTCCCGTCCAACCTAAAGACAAAATCCCATATACAAATCTTTTGAAGCCTTTTACACGGTCTCGCAAAGATGCGATATCTGGAACTAAACCCATATACCAAAAAAGCAGAGAAACGGTAAGGTAAGTGGAAATAGCAAACACGTCCCAAAGAAGTGGGGATCTGAAGTTTACCCACATGTTGTTTGTGTTAGGCAAAGGAAGCGTCCAAAATCCATTCCAAACTCGTCCCATGTGAATCAGAGGAAAGAGTCCTGCTGTGATGACTGCAAATACAGTCATGGCCTCAGCAGAGCGGTTGATGGAGTTACGCCACTTGGCTCTAAACAAAAACAAGATCGCTGAAATCAAAGTTCCCGCATGACCAATACCTACCCAAAAAACGAAGTCGGTAATGAAAGTACCCCAATAAACGGGACTCGACTTTCCTGAAAGGCCAATACCAAAAGAGATGATCAGCCCCCAGCCAGTGATTCCTATAGCTAGAAGGGTTAAGGCAAATACTAAGGCGATGTAGTAAGTCGGGTGGGGCCGGCCTTCTACGCCTTTTAAAATACCTTCATTTACATCCGAAACCGTCTTATCCCACTGAACTGTGTCGCTCATTAAGCAAACTCCATTATGTGATGCTCACGTCGTTAGAGAAACCTTCAAATCGAATTCTAGCCCAGATATTATCCGTGCTTTGGCGCCTGCGTTCCTTCGCTACCGGCCACAGATTCATTATCTGCACCTACTTTCATGAGGTAGCTGACATTGGGCATTGTTTTAAGCCCATATTCTTTTTCCTCTGGAAAGCCGCCTAGTAACAAATAGGCACGCGGGTCGCGGCGAAGCTTCGAGATTCCACTTCCAGGATTTTTTAAATCCCCGAAAGTAATTGCGTCTGAGGGGCAAGTCTGCTGACATGCAGTTTTAACATCACTGTCTTGGACTCTAAACTCTCGACCAAATTCTTTACTGCGCTCTTTTGCAGATAGTTTTGCATCGCGAAGGCGGCCCACACAGAAGTTACATTTTTCCATAACTCCACGAGTTCTCACCGTAACATCTGGGTTAAGAGCTTTGATATTTCGATCTCGTTCTTTTTCCCCCATGGTATTCCATTTATAAGTCCACCAGTTGAAGCGGCGCACTTTATAGGGACATGCGTTTCCGCAGTATCTGGTTCCCACACAGCGATTATAGGTCATCGCATTGATGCCTTCGTCGTCGTGGGTGGTTGCTAGAACAGGGCAAACCGCTTCACAAGGCGCATGATTGCACTGCTGGCACATGACGGGCTGAAAGGTGACTCCTGGAGAATCAACTTCGCCGTTAAAGTAGCGGTCGAGCCGAATCCAGTGCATTTCTCGTCCCAATAGGATCTGCTCGCGGCCAATCTGCGCCACGTTATTTTCAAGAGAACATGCCGTCATACATGCGCCGCAGCCCGTACATTTAGATAAGTCTACTGACATTCCCCAGCGATAGTCTCCTCTTTGAAGAATGTCTGGGTAAAGATCTGGAACGGAATCTAAGTCTTTCTCGCGGCCTTCGTTAGCTAATGTCGCAAGGGAGGTCGTTCTTATGATATCACTTCGATTTCCGATGTCGTGATGTTTTTGCATGGCGGCTAACCTGTAGGTTTTGCCTACTAAAGAAAGCTTCACCTTTTGGCCGCTCGTTACGGGCTGTCCCGTTACTTTGTCTTCTGCTTTAGAGAATGCTGCAAGGGGATTAAAACCTACACCATTAGAAATGGTGGAGCGCTTGTCGGTATGACCATTTCCTCGAGGAGCGACGATAGCATCGGGGTGAAGTCCAGGAAGTGGGAAAACAGCGCCTTCGAAAAAGCCACCAGGTCCTTCAACTCGGATGACATCATTTCGTTTTAATCCAAGTTTTCGGCATGTATTAGGATTTATAGCAATCCATGAGTCCCATGCAATGGTAGTCATACCGTCGCCAACTTCTTGAAGAATGGGGATATGGGCAAAGCTACCATCTCTAAGACGATGATCGAAAGGCGCAACCAGTTTAAGTCCAGACTCTGGGAGGGTTAAAGAAATTTTGACATCAATCAGGTCGCCGACCGTTCTCGTGTCTAATTTTCCAATAAATCCTCTTCTAAGGACGGCTTTAACAAAAGTTTCATAGTCTACTTTTGCGCCAGCCATCTCGTAGTAACTCTTCCACTGTGCCGACAGATACGTTCTATAGTCAGCATAGCCCATAGGAGCACCTGCTGACGCAGCAATCCACATAAGCATTTCTTCAGGTTGACGCGAGTTGACAGTTGTTCTTACTGCCGGCTGACGAATGCTTAGAAAGCCTGATACAGGTTCTTCGTCGCCCCAAGTTTCCAAGTAGTGGTCGGCTGGCAATATAAACTCAGCAAGTCGATCGACTTCCGCAGGGAAATTTTGAATGGAAATGATGGTCTTTACCTTAGTTAAGGCTTCTGAAAAACCATAACTTGCGGGCAATGAAAAGGAAGGATCTGTGCCGATGACAAAAACCACATCTAGGTCAGGTGACGCTTCCACAAAGCGTTTCATGTCGCCTGCTTTAACGGGGCTTGCGCTCCACCCTTTATCAAAGTTGAGAATACTTCCGTAGGCTCCGAGGAGTATATTAGCAAAAATGCCAGCCACCTGAAGGCTTGTCGCATTTTCATCAAAACTTGCCGTGCCACCAGCCACAAGGACCGAAGGCTTTTCTAACATTTTATGAGCAAGGGCTTCGAAAACTTCTTTTTTAACTCCAATAACATCGTAAGCCTGATCTAGGGCCCCTTTATTGGCATCAAGTACGGATGCTATTACAGCTCTTGCGCCTTTTGAGCCTTTTGCAGCTGTTTTTTCATGGAGTGCGCGGACCAGAAGGAGTGTCGTTGCAAGCTCGGACCCTACAGGAATGACATGGCGCTTATCAGCGCGGCCGCCCGTTAGGGACATGACAGCTTCAAATTGGACCAACTCGCCTTTTTCTAAGCCTTTAATGCTAAGAGCTTGTGACAATCCTTTGGAGTGGTAAACCACAGAAGTACCGACATCCAAAATATCAGAACCTATGCCCACAATAGTGCTGGCTCGCGCTAACTCAAGGCGGGGAAGTCCTTCCACTCCAAAAGCTAAACGATGAGCTTCGCTGATTGAGGAATAAAGTCCATTGGCATCCCAGGTGAATACATTTTCAGATTTAGAGCCAATTTTAGTTAGAAATTCTGCGTAAAACTTGCGTTGAGATCCAGTTGATCCCTTCGTGATGATCCCGACCTTTTTGGATCCTTTAACAATGGCTCCGATTCGATCAAATGCAGCTTCCCAAGAAAGCTCTTTTGCATGACCATTTGTCTGGAAAAGAGGGGACTTATGACGTTCAGGATGATAAAGGCTTTGAATAGACGCTTGTCCTATGGCGCACAGCGCTCCTTGACTTACGGGATGCTCAGGGCCGCCTTCCAATTTAGTAGGTCGGCCTTCGCGCGTTTTTACTACGACGCCGCATGCTGCCGGGCATTCGTTGCAAGTAGTGGCATAATAAACGGGATTGCCTGGAGCAAAGTCAATGGGCTGATTGACATAAGGAACAATTTTTTCTGCAGGTCTCTTCACACACGCTGTGGCACCAAGTATCGCGCTCGCACTGAAAAGACGCATGACGTCTCTTCGCGCAATGGGATACCCTTTGCCCTTCGATTCCGCTATCTCACCGCTGACTTCTAGGTCCGTGGCGCCAATTTCTGGCATCACTTCTTCCACAGCCATAAATAGGTGGCCTTTGCCAATGTTTTTAACCGGAGCTTCAAATGTGGCATCCGGTGCAAAGACTTCTTTTTGTTCCGACAATTTATCGAGTTCGTCGAATTCCAAACGTTCCATCATATCTCCTGCAAGGGCAAACCTTGTGAATGGGCTACAAGTTTATAAAGATTAATAGTGACACGTATTACAGCTGATTTTTGCGCCTTTATCAAGATTGTCTTTGTGACAACCAATACACCAGCCCATTTGAAGGGGAGCGTGCTGCGCAGCAGTAACTTTCTCCTGCATGGGTCCGTGACATTCTTGGCAAGTGAATCCAGCTAAGACGTGGGGTTTGTGGCTAAATCTCACGAAGTCAGGAAGGTCATGAACCTTCGTCCATTCGACGGGTTCATTGCGTTTATATTTTTCGGCAATGTACTTAATAGGGTCTTTGTCGGTGGCGACTATTTTATGGCATCCCATACACGTATTGAGTGGCGGGACTCCTGCCGATTGACTTCGCCTTGCAGCTGAGTGGCAATACTGACAGTCCATCTTTAAATTACCGGCATGGATATTATGGGGAAAATCAATCGGCTGGTCTGGATGATATCCTGAACCAATCATGGATTGAGTAGAGTTTTCAACAGTGTCACCTGGTGACCACATCCACCACGCTTTAGCATCTGTTGAAATCATTTGGCAAACTAGAATGCATACCGCTGCTGTCAAAATTTTTAACGCCCGCAAGCTGATTCTCCTCATCATCGTTTCATGTTGATCGTTCTAAGCTTGTCAGCGTTGCCTAACGAAGTTGATTTCTTAAGGGTGTTGTCACCATAAAGAAATTTCTTATTCGACATGAAATTGACCAAGCCTTAAAAACTTAGCACACTTAAACTCCGTATCCAATTATTTTTATTGGGAGAATGCTGTATAATTTTCCAGCAAACTGTGTAATATGATGGATTGTTGAGCTGATGAGCAAAGGAGCGGGGGTCTATGAAATCTTTATTTCATTTGGATGGCAGGTTTGAACCTGCTGGGGATCAACCACATGCTATAGAAAGTATCGTGAAAGACCTCGAGTCCGGAAGCAAACATCATCTTCTGATGGGGGTCACCGGCTCAGGTAAAACTTTTACCATGGCCAATGTGATTCAGCGACTTCGAAAGCCTACGCTCATTCTTGCTCCCAATAAGACGCTTGCCGCTCAACTTTTTACAGAATTCAGAGAGCTGTTTCCTAAGGATCATGTAGGTTTTTTTGTGAGCTACTATGACTATTTTCAACCTGAGGCCTATGTGCCCACAAGCGACACCTATATTCAAAAAGATGCGTCGATTAATGAAGATATCGACAAAATGCGTCACCAGGCTACGCAGGACCTATTTGAAAAGCAAAATGTGATTATTGTGGCAAGTGTCAGCTGTATTTACGGCCTAGGTTCACCCGATGCCTATGGAAGTCTAGTCGTGAGTATCCATGTAGGACAGGAGATGTCTCGAGATACTTTTTTGCGAAAACTTATCGAAATTCAGTATACCCGCAATGATTCGATGCTTGAGAGGGGAAGTTTTAGAGTGCGAGGGGAGACTGTTGACCTTTTACCCTCAAGTCAAAAAGATCAGGCCATTCGGGTTGAGTTTTTTGGCGATGAAATCGAAGCTATTAGCCTCATAGATGCATTAACAGGTACTAGAGTCGCAAAGGTGGATGAAGTCGCTGTTTATCCGAACAGCCATTATGTAGCTGATCGGAAGGATATGCGTTCCATCATCCAGGAAATTTTATCTGATTTAGGTGACCGGTTGCGAGAGTTTCAGGTAGAAAAGAAAGATTTAGAATTTCAGAGGCTTGAACAGAGAACTATGCACGATGTCGAATCTTTGGAGCAGGTAGGATTTTGCCCGGGCATCGAAAACTATTCCCGGTATTTGACCGGTAAAAAACCTGGTGAAGCACCTCCCACGCTTCTCGATTATTTTCCTGAAGACTTTCTTACTATTATCGACGAGAGTCATATCACGATTCCTCAAGTCGGGGGCATGTATCGGGGGGATCGAGCTAGAAAAATGACGCTGGTTGATTTTGGCTTTAGGCTTCCTTCAGCTCTTGACAATCGGCCCTTAAATTTCGAAGAGTTTCTCGATAGAAACAGGCAAATTCTTTATGTTTCCGCAACTCCTGGTCCATTTGAAATGAAAACATGTGAAGGAAGGGTAACTGAACAAATCATCCGACCTACAGGACTTATCGATCCTGAAATCGAAATCAGGCCGGTTAAAACTCAGGTAGACGATTTGTATTCCATGATTCGAACCGTTTCTAAAACCGGTCGTATTCTGATTATCACACTCACTAAAAAGATGGCTGAGGATCTGACGGAATACTACCGTGATCTCGGGGTTAAGGTGAAATACTTGCATAGCGATTCCGATACCCTAGAGAGAGCTGACATTTTAAGAGGGCTTCGAAAAGGAGATTTTGATGTGCTCATAGGAATCAATCTCCTTAGGGAAGGGCTAGACCTACCTGAAGTGGAGCTTGTTGCCATTATGGATGCGGACAAAGAAGGATTTTTAAGATCACGTTCCTCTTTGATTCAAATTGTGGGGCGAGCCGCTAGGAATGTAAGTGCAAAAGTAATTTTCTATGCAGATAAAATAACTAACTCGATGAATCTAGCGATGGAAGAGACATCTAGGCGGAGAGAAATCCAAAGAAAGTACAATTTGGAGAACAACATAGAGCCGCTGACCATTATCAAATCTCTTCCAGAGGATCTTCGGGTCATTTATGGACTGGTGGAAGGTCAAAATCTAGAGGAGGTTGTGGATCTTTCTGAGCGTTGCAAGAAGCTTGGCATTAAAAATCCTCGAGATGCTGAGAAATCCATAGAAAGGAAGAAGAAAGAAATGCTTAAAGCGGCACAAGCTCTAGATTTTGAAAATGCAGCGCGCCTAAGAGATGAAATTCGTGAATTAAAAAGTATAGTTATGTCTTTAATGTCTGAGGATCTTGGTGATTAACGAGTCTAGTTTAAAAGATAAGGCTCGCTCATTGCCAAGCTCGCCAGGGTGTTACCTCATGCGAGACATCAAGGGTCGCGTCATTTACGTCGGAAAAGCGAAAAATTTGAAAAACCGAGTTTCCTCTTATTTTCAAGCGAGTTTAGGACATACCAAAAAAACGAAAAAGCTCGTGAAGACCCTTATTGATTTTGAGGTCATTTTGGTTCAAACGGAAGTAGAAGCTCTCCTATTAGAAAGAACTCTCATCAAAACCCACGACCCAAAATATAATATTTTGCTTCGTGATGATAAAGAGTACCCCTATATAAGAATCGGAGTGAGTGATCCTTGGCCTCGAGTGTCGCGGGTAAGAAAAAGACTTGAAGATGGCGCCCTGTATTTAGGGCCGTTTGGTAATGTCTCATTGGCCTCATCCATGCTGCAGCTTGTTCATAAGATATTTCCTATCGTAAGATGCAGCGAACACGAATTCCAAACTACCAAGAGGCCTTGTAACTATTATCATATGGGCCTTTGCCTGGGGCCTTGTAAGTTGCCTGTGGAACGCTCAACGTATATGGCGACCATAGAAGACGTTTCTGAGTTTCTTAGAGGGCATACCAGTGAAGTTGCTGCGAAAGTAAGATCCAGGATGCTCTCAGCGGCTTCCCATGAGGAGTTTGAGTTGGCAGGACGCTATCGAGACCAGCTCTTTGCATTAGAAAACTTGGCAGAGAAACAGCATGTGGTTTTTGATGGCATTAAAGATGCGGATGCCATTTCTGCGGTCAGAAAATCTGGATTTATCGCCTTTCATGTCCTCATGGTAAGGGATCGGCATGTAACGGGTCGAGATAGTTTTGTGGTTTCCGACCAAGGTGAGTCAGAAATTTCAGAACTTTTGGAATCTTTTTTGCTTCAGTATTATGAGTTTAGACGGTTGCCAGCGGATATTTTTTTGGAAGAAGACATCGGTGATTTGCCGGTGATTTCTGCTGCGGTCAAAGTAGGAAATAAATTTGGGAGTTCTAAAGACTATCCAGGGTCAGAGGTAAATTTTAAGATTTCGAAATCGGATCGGGGCGCTTCCCGAAAACTATTGGATATTGCGAGAAAAAACGCGGAATGGTCCCTTGAGGAACAGTCTAGAAAAGGCGAACCGGCCGGCGATCGCCTGGAGATGGTAGCGGCTGAAACCGGACTCGACTATTCCTTTGAATCTTTAGAATGCATAGACATATCCAATATTGGAGGCACAGCAATTGTCGCATCTTGCGTCCGCTTCCAAAATGGCAAGCCTGATAAAGAGATGTACCGTCTCTATAATATTGAGGATGAAGCCCTGTCTTCTGACGATTTTGAATGCATACGCAGAGTGGTTCGAAGGCGTCTAGAAAGAGCTTTGCGTGATGAGGATGGGCCTCATACTTTGATGATAGACGGCGGAAAAGGTCAACTGTCAGCAGCTGCAGAAGTTTTTAAGGAATTCCCAACCTTGAATATCAATCTTATATCTCTCGCCAAAAGCAGACCAGAAGCTTCCTCCGCAAATGCTCCCCGGTACTCACCAGAACGTATTTTTGTCTTGGGGCAGAAGACGCCAGTGGATTTGAAGGTGGGTTCCAGTGCGTATCGGCTTTTCACACAAATTCGTGATGAGGCCCATCGTTTTGCCATATCGCATCATCGCAAACGCCGATCTAAAGTTAGGCATTCCTCCGTCCTTGATGGAATCAATGGAATAGGTCCCGTCATCAAGCGAAGGTTGTTCGAAGAATTTGGTAGTTTAGAGCAGATGCGGGACTCTACTCTAGAGCGCCTACTTAAAGTGAAGGGACTTACTCCTGCAAAAGCCCTCGGCTTAAAAGCTACCCTGGCAGAGATTCTGAAAGAAACTCCTGAGGGTGACTTCTAGGAACTGAGGCAAGGCCTTGACGGCTGGTTTAAGCGTCTGATTTATCTGCACTTTAGGTCAATTTGCGCAGAAACCGGCCAGAGGCATCAAGGATGGAACAAACGCGCCTTTCAATTGTTGAAGTTTAGATAAAAAAACTGGCCTCACAGCCAAAAATATGTTTCTATGCGGCCTGATAGGCCGTATGTGAAAGCGCCTTATTTAAAAAAATCCTAAGGGAGGATTATAATGATTTCGAAACTTTTGAAGATGTCCCTAATGGGAAGCGTTTTAACTTGCACTCTGGCACAAGATGTCTATGCCGCTGGCCTGTCTCTAGAGCAGAGACGAAAAGCTAAAGAAGTATATATTAATTTGATTGATGAACCGCCTAGCATGGATCCTACGAAGCAGGCTGATGCGGTAAGTGGGATGTGGCTTGGTCACATCTATGAGGGTCTGATGACTCCAGATAAAACCGGCAGAAATTATGTGCTAGGTTCGGCGGAAGCGGTAAATGTAAGTAAAGACGGTCTTCAGTATACTTATACCATTAGAAAAAATGCAAAATGGCAAGATGGTAAAGCGCTGAGCGCCAAAGACTTTGAATTTGCATTTCGACGCCTTGTCGATCCAAAGTTTGCGAGCGAGTACTCCTTTATTGCGATCACGGCTCAAATTGTAAATGCAGAAGAAATTGTTAAAGGCAAGAAAGCTCCCAGTGAGCTTGGAGCCAAAGCACTAAATGATTCTACGTTTCAAGTTCAACTCAAAAGTCCTGTCGCTTTCTTTAATTCCCTTATGGCCTTTAACGTCTTCTTTCCTGTTAGAGAAGATATCGTAAAGAAATTCGGCGACAAGTTTTCTACCAATGTAGAAAGTATTATTGGCAATGGCCCCTTTAAACTCACAAGATGGGTTCATGAATCTTCCATGCGCATGGAAAAAGCACCGACTTACTGGAATGCCTCGGCGATTAAGCTCAATGCGATAGATGCACCTGTTATCTTAAAAGACGGTGGCGCGATTTATAGCCAGCAGATTACTGGTGGCCTAGATATGGATATGGGAGCTCTCGACCGAGACCGTCTTAAACTCGCGCAAAAAGATAAAAAAGCGATTAGCAGCTACCAAGACGGTTCTGTCTGGTGGTTTGAAATGAATCAGAGACCCCAGAAACTGTTTTCTAATCAAAACCTGCGCCAGGCTCTAAGGCTTGTTCTAAATCGTTCTGAATTTGTTAATAAAGTCATCGCGATTCCTGGAACCAAGGTGGCCTTTGGTATTGTTCCGGAATTTTTACCTGGCAGCAAGCCTTCGTCAACTTTTAGAAAAGAAAGTGGACTAGCTTGGAAAGATAATGACCTAGCTTCCGCTAAAAAATATATTGCCGCTTATCTTGCAGAAACCAAGCAAACGAAGGTACCAAGCTTTACGCTCCTTGGTGACGACAGAAGTGCGGCAAAAACTCAGATCGAGTACCTCCAAGGCTTTTTAAAGAAGGCTTTTCAGACAGAAGTTAAAATTGACCTCGTTCCCTTTAAGACAAGACTTCAGCGCATGCAAGACGGTCAGTTTGATCTCGTTATGGCAGGCTGGGGGCCCGATTACTTTGATTCCATGACCTTTATGGATCTATTCATGAGCAACAATGAGAATAATCACGGACCCTTTAAAGATGCTAAGTTTGACGCGATGATTGTCAGTGCCCAAAAAGAAAATGATGTTGCTAAGAGAACTGCGATATTAACAGCAGCAGAAAAATACTTGGTAGAAGAGAAGGCTGGAGTGGTTCCCGTGTATCAAAGAAGCCGTTCTTATATTTATTCAGAAGGGCTGGAAGGGTTTGTGCGCCCTCCCCTTGGCGCAGATCCCAACCTTCGCTATGCCTACTGGAAGTGAGACTATTGAAGCACTAAGTGAGGCACTAAAAGTGAAACGCTAAAGGTCAAGCTCTAAAGGTCAAGCTCTAAAGGTCAAGCTCTAAAGGTCAAGCTCTAAAGGTCAAGCTCTAAAGGTCAAGCTCTACAGCGCAATACTGATTTTGACGGGCGGACATAGTAAAACGGGTAATGTAAGTTGAGCTGCTAAGATATGCAGCACGATGAGTGGCCTCCTCAAGGAGGCCATGCAAGTAGTAGGGAAGGGTAAAATGTTATTTTTTAAGTATGTCCTAAAACGAGTTCTTTTAGCTATTATGGCTGTTTTTGTCTTAGCTAGTTTGACTTTTTTCTTGACCCGAGCTGCTCCTGGCGATCCCTTTACAAAGACCAAAGAGATTCCTGAAGCTACTATGGCCAATCTAAAGGCCATGTATGGTTTGGATAAACCTATCTACGTTCAGTATGCCATTCAAATGCAAAAGATTTTTTTGCATGGTGATTTTGGCACGAGTTTTCGTACCGTAGGGCGAGACGTCAATACGATTATTAAAGAGCAGTTTCCCGTAAGTGCCCAGTTAGGTCTTTTTGCCGTGATGATGGGTACATTTTTAGGGCTCTGTCTTGGGGTCATTGCTTCACTTTACCGAAATTCGGCAATAGACCGTTTTGCGATGCTTCTTTGTGTATTGGGTTTAGCCCTTCCTGGGTTTCTATTTTCCTATCTTTTTCAGTATTTCTTTGCCGTACTACCTGTTACCGATTTTGGTTTCAGTGCTGAGAACTGGCTCCCCTCTGTCGGATGGGGGAGTTGGAAACACTTCATACTTCCTGGCTTTTCCTTGAGTCTTGGGGTAACAGCTACGATCACTCGAATGACGAGAAGTCAGATGGTCGATGTGCAGTTTTCTGATTACGTAAAGACTGCTAAAGCTAAAGGTGTTTCCACATGGCGGTTGATCATCATCCATGAGCTCAGAAATGCTGTGCTTCCTATTCTTACCATCCTTGGCCCCTTGCTTGTTGGGACCATGATGGGAGCCTTGATTACCGAAAATATCTTTGGCATTCCTGGCCTGGGACGAGTGATTTTAAATTCCGTTGTGAATTCTGACTATAACGTCATCATGGGTGTGACCATTTTTGAGGGTTCCTTTCTAGTATTGATAATTCTTGTGACAGATATTCTATATGGAATTATCGACCCGCGGATCCGTGTAAGCCATTAAAGATTTTCCCCTGAGGATATTATGACCCTAGACGCAAAACAAAAATCAGGTACTTCAGCTCTAACCTTGCCTCTAAACGAGAGCATGTTTACACCGCAGCGAGCCAATCCTGAAGAAGCTGAAAAGATAGTTAGACCTAATCTCACTTATTTTCAGGATGCCTATATTCGATTTAAGAAGAACAAAGTGGGCGTTGTTTGCGCTTACTTTCTACTTTTTATTACGAGTGTAGGTGTTTTGGGTCCTTTGTTTTTCCCACACATGGGCGACGATGTGTCCTATGAGAATTCTTTAAATACTGATTTTCAAAATCAGGCTCCTACGTTAGGCCAATCTCTCTTGGTTGCGGAAGAAGGGGTTTCTTCGCCGGATGTTCTCATTAAAGAAGACCTTAATGTCGACGCACCCCTGAAGTCAGCGGAGGCATTGACTGCGCCCGCGGAGCTCACGATTCAAGGCAAGCCGACCGTGGATGGGATTACATTGCAGTGGGTGCCTAGCGAAGGCGTCAGTGGTTACGAGATCTTTAGGATTGCCGGAGAGCATATCAAAGGCGATCTTGCAGACTTCCAAAAAAAGCCAACGGAACAGGGCCTAAGTGTCACAAAAGTAGACTCTCCCGCCCAGTATTCTTATACAGATTCCCTCGGCTTAGATCCGGCACAAAGTTTTGCTTATGCAGTAGTTGCTTTTGTGGTGAATCCAGAAACAAATGAAACCCAATATGGTCCCTCGAGTCAGGTAGTCATGACCGGCATCACCAAAACCATTTCACTCTCTGATGCGCTTCATATTGATCCCAACGCTCAGGTGGGCGGCACGGTTCAAGGGCGAACATTCTTGTTTGGTACGGATAATCTAGGTCGCGATATTTTTGCCCGTATGATCATGGGAACTCGGGTCAACTTTTCCTTAGCGTTGATCGTTCCGACAATTTGTTTGCTTCTAGGTTTAATTTATGGAGCTGTCTCGGGATTGAAGGGTGGAAAAGTCGATATGTTGATGATGCGAATCATTGAGATTTTAGACACACTTCCGTATTTGTTACTGATGATTATTTTGCAGCTCGTTATGGGCAAAGGTATGGTGAGTCTTATTGTAGCTCTTTGTGCTTTTGGCTGGACCGGCTTTGCTCGGGTGATTCGCGGGGAAGTCTTGCGCCTTAGAGAGATTGAATTTGTTCATGCGAGTCGGCTCCTCGGAGCCTCCATGCCGCGGCTTATATTTAAGCAAATTGCTCCTAATTTGATTGGCTTGATTTTGGTAGTTTGGTCTAGTCAGCTACCTGGCGTAATTGTTTCTGAAGCCTTTTTGTCTCTTCTGGGCCTCGGCTTAGAAGCCCCTGCAGCATCTTGGGGGATGGTTTTGAATGAGTCTGCTCAACAGTTTCAGACGCATCCTATGCAGTTTTTATTGCCTGCTATGGTCATGGCCTCGTCTCTTTTAGCATTCTTTCTCTTGGGAGATGCCTTAACAGACACCCTGGATCCTAAACTTCGCGGCAGGGGGTAGTCATGAATAAGAAAAACGTAGTTCTTGATATTCGTAATATGGAAGTTTCTTTTTCAGTGCATGCGGGGAATGTCTACGCCGTTCGCAATGTGTCTTTTAAAGTCCACGAAGGGGAATGCCTTTCCATAGTGGGAGAGTCAGGCTCTGGCAAGTCCGTAACGGTGCAAGCTCTTATGGGGCTTCTTCCCATGCCACCCGCTAAGCTTCTAGGTGGTGAAGCCTATGTTTTAGGTACTGATATTTTGAAGCTGTCGACCTCTGAAAAAAGAAAAGTGCTTGGGCGTGATATCGCAATGATTTTTCAGGATCCTTTAACAAGCCTGAATCCTACCATGACGATTGGCAATCAAATTGCGGAAACTCTCGTGATCCATACAGATCTGTCGAGCGCCGCTAGAAGAGCCCGTGTCCTCGAGCTGCTTGAGCTCGTGCGAATTCCGGAGCCAGGTCGACGCATTGATCAGTATCCTCATGAGCTTTCTGGGGGGATGCGTCAAAGGGTCATGATTGCTATGGCTCTAGCTTGTAACCCTAAAGTATTGATTGCGGACGAACCGACGACTGCTTTGGATGTGACGATTCAGGCTCAGATTCTGTCACTTATAAAGGAATTGGCTCAAAAGTTTAAGATGGCCATCGTTCTCATCACTCACGATTTGGGTGTTGTGGCTCAGATGGCTGATCGAGTTGCTGTGATGTATGCAGGCAAAATCGTCGAAGAAGGGACTGTCGATGATATTTTCTATCGGTCGGCACATCCCTACACGCTAGGTCTAAAAGGCGCCATGCCTAAGGTCGAGCACTCCGGAAGACTTGAATCCATTCCTGGAACACCACCAGATCTTTTTTCACCACCGCCAGGCTGTGCTTTTTCGGCACGCTGCCCAAGCGCTTTGGCAGTTTGCCATACCCACCAGCCGCCTGAATTTAAAATTCTAAATGGCAGCGTCTCTTGCTGGCTGCATCATGGCATGGCGAAAGCCCACCGTAAGGGTGCGGGAGTAGCTGAAGTAAATGTAGAGCAGGGGGTTGAGGCATGAGTCAGACAAGTGGAAATTTCG
>CAIMVM010000041.1 GCA_903844895.1 uncultured Pseudomonadota bacterium | reverse complement strand
GTGATCTACCAGATGGGTGGCAGCTTTTACTTGCCGTTTGGCACAACAGAAAGGACAGAAGCCTCTTTTTTTACAACTAAAGGCAACTACCTGCTCTTTTTGACAGCTCTTACGGATAAGTCTGAAACACCGGTAGGCTGGAATCCTACACTCTAGATAAGAATCAAACTCTTTAATGACATAGTTTGGTAATGGTCTTCCTTCCCTATCTCGGTCCGAGATAAACGTGTTTAGGTGATTTTGAAGGATGCGGTAGCACGGAGAAAGCTCCGGACGTCGACCCATGTAGGTAACTGGTTTTGAAGGTTTGGCAGATTCCATAGGCGATCCATGTGCCAAACCTGACCCTCAGGAAAGAAGTGACAAACTAGGCTGGCAAACGGTGACATGACACGAAATGGGATTGTGGGGATGAAGCAGTGGCACTTAGTTTATCTAAAAACTCCAGAGGTGTGAAGAGAAGGTGGGAGGGCTAAGCCGCAGGCCTGAGAATATAGTTCGTAAATTTGATTATTGGCTCAATCTCATACAAATGCTGGGGTGCGAGAAACTCGAAAGTATAAGGGATAGCAAGATGAGCCACTGCAAGTGGCTATGTTTGAAATGAAGATCTTACTTCAGGTCAAGGAGTCGGACCGAAAGGTCGGGCTTTTAGTGCCTTCATTCTGCTGCATCCGCAACACGACTTTGCTGCTCGTTACCTTTGCCATTAGCTCCGTTTGGATCGATGACACCTTGCAAAAGGTAACAGCTAGCAAAAAAAGCTTGATTTGCCGCTGCTTCTAAGAACCACTAGACCTTGATCTATATGGGCGCTTTTGAGTTTTTGTATGAAAGTCTTTTCTTTGAATTTTGAAGTAAATGGCAAAAAATATATAGTCAAAATGGAGGGTTTCTGTTAACTTTTTCAGCACAGTTGTCTGCCAAAAGGAGACTGAAATGTTAGATCTTTCTTCACTCGGCAAAGCCATAGCAAGTTTGAAACGAGGTTTAATTAGGGCTCAAGCAGACTTGTCTGATGAAGAACTTCGAGATGGAGCTATACAGAGATTTGAATATACCTTTGAATTGTGCTGGAAAATGCTTAAAAGGCAGCTTCAAATAGAGGTGCCGAATTCGGCTGATGTAGATGGAATGTCTTTTCGAGAGCTCATACGTGAAGGCTTTGAGCGAGGCTATATTGATAATCCAGAGGATTGGTTTTTATTTAGGGAGCATCGAAACGCTGTGGATCACAGTTACAACGAAGAGAGAGCTAAAGTTGTTTTTCAATCAGCAGTCGCGTTTGAGCCCATTGCTCGCTCTCTTTTTGAAACGTTGAAGGCGAAGAATCATGACTAGTCAAATAATGATGGAGGCACGCCACGAAAACCTTGTTAGGGAGATTCTTTCAGAACTTGTTTCCCAAAATGCCGTTTGGGTTTTTGGTTCCCGAGCTGGCGGAACGCCAAAAGCTTATTCGGATCTTGATCTCGTTTTGATAGATTCTCCATTGATTTCACAAAAAACGCTCGCTGAACTGAGGCTTCGTTTTGAAGAGTCTCATCTGCCCTATCGGGTTGATGTCATGCTTTGGAGCTCATTAGATAGTTCCTTCCAAGAGCTCATTAAAAAACATTATATTTCCTTGTGAGTTGTTTTTTTTGATGAAATTTTTTCGTAAGATCCAGCTATAGTAGAGCAATTTCTAGGACTCTTCCAATTCCCTTTCCAAAGTGTCATGAGGAGGACTTCCACTATGTCGAGCATCTCGTCATAAAGCACGAAGCCCTGTCTTGACAACGTTTACGGTGTCCCGAGGGGCTTTTTGAGTTTGGCTCCGAGTAGAATCGGTAGGAAACCACGGTTGCCATATATGACTGATACTTATGGTCCAGCCGGAGTATTTCTTAACTCCTCACACCTATGGCTCTAAACTAAAAAAGTGTTCCTTCCTAAGCCGTAAAATAGAGAAAACCTGCTTACTGCGGCTTAAAATCGCTGAAGCTCTTAATTCCGTCGGTTGCTTTTTTTTAAATCTCTCCTAGGGAGGGCCTAGCACTCTTCATCGAAAGTTCCTCAAAAATTAGGACTAACTTCAGGAATGGAGTCCTGGAGACCACGTCTTGAGCCATAGCTCATAGGCCTTCTGAAGCTAAATCATCCATTAAATCAGTGGTTTGACAATTTTAAGTTTCTATTGTATGATTATTTAAACTTTAACTTTACGATTTTTGGGGGTGTATTGGAATTTATCGAGCGAAAACTTGGACCCCTACTTCAGCAGACAGCTAAGGATTTTCCAGCTTTGGTTTTGGCAGGCCCAAGACAAACAGGGAAGACAACACTGCTGCAACGGCTTTTTCCGACTCACCACTACGTTACCTTGGATCGTCCTCTTCTGGCAGAGCAAGCAGAGAATGATCCTGAAGCGTTTTTGTTTCAACATCCGTCACCTCTCATTATCGATGAAGTTCAGTATGCACCGGGCCTCTTTCGTTACTTGAAAATAGCAATCGATCAGAACCGGACGGCCAAGGGGCAATATATCTTGACGGGATCCCAGAAATTCACGCTGATGAAAGGCGTCAGTGAGTCGTTGGCGGGAAGAGTTGCGGTATTTGACTTCGAAGGTTTAAGTGGGATCGAATTGATTCAGGCAGGCCTGATCCAACCAGATCTCGCGGGGATCACTGCTATGCTTACTAGAGGGGGATTTCCCGAGTTGTGGTCTGAACCAAGTCGATCTGTTGAGCGTTACCTAGATTCCTATATTGCAACCAATTTAGAACGAGATGTGAAGCAAGTTTTGTCGGTGGGAAGTCTTAGAGATTTTGAGCGATTCCTACGAGCTTGTGCATTAAGATCGGCCCAGCAACTAAACAAGTCTGACTTAGCCCGTGATGTAGGAATAAGTGTGCCCACTGTGGGTGAGTGGTTAAGCGTTTTACAAGCTTTAGGTCATATTGTACTTCTTGAACCATGGTTTGGTAATCTCAATAAGCGCTTGGTGAAATCACCGAAGCTTTTTTTTACGGATACGGGCCTCTTATGCCGCCTTTGTGGGATAGCTGCGGAACAAATACTTAATTCTCCCCAGATTGGTTATGTTTGGGAGACTTTTGTATTTGCAGAACTTCGTAAGCAGATTGCTTTTGCTGGTGGAAAAGGTCGAATATGGTACTACAGAGATCAAAATCAAAGAGAAGTGGATTTTATTTGGGAAAACGGTCATGAGTTAACCCTCTATGAGTGTAAATGGTCGTCTTCTCCTACCATTGCCGAAGCTCGCACTCTGGCTGCGGTCCAGGAACTTTTTGAACAGACCAAACCCAAGTTGTGGCACGTGGTCGCCCAAAAGATAGTCTCAAGAGCCTCGGAGGTATTCGAAAGCCAAGGCGTTACTTTTTGCTCGCCATTTGATGCCCTGACGACTCATCACTCGAAATGAGTTGTGGGAGTGTCATTTTTGTGTCTGGCTTGCGCACGTCTTTTTTGGGAAAGACAAGTTGGGCCGCTTTAAGAGGGACGAAACGTTTCTTTGTAAAAAAACGTCACGTAGCGGGAGCAACTCCCATGGCTTTAAAAAGCCCAAAAAAAAGTAATAAAATCACGAGAGATTTCCTAAAAAATACCAAAGAAAGGATTCTGCCGGCTTTAGAGGTTTCTGACAATTTTAGTGGGACTTCCCTGAGCGTCGGGCATGATGAGGATTTCATCGATATTTACATGACGCGGCTGTTTGAGAGCCCAAACAATCTGACTTGCGATGTCACGGGCAGTTAAGGGCGCGAGTCCTTGGTAAACAGTCTTGGCGCGATCTCGGTCCCCTCTAAACCTTACGTCACTAAACTCTGTCTCCACAAGCCCTGGAGAAATGGCTGTGACGCGAATCCCTTTTCCGCAAGTTTCAAGGCGCAGTGCTTTGGTAAATGCGAGAAGGGCATGTTTTGTTGCGCAGTAGACACTGCCGCCCTCATAGGCGTAGTGACCTGCAACGCTGGAAAGTTGAATGATGTGCCCTTCGCCTTGAGCGAGCATCTGGGGGAGCATGGCTTTGGTAATCTTAAAAGCCGCCGTTATATTGGTTTCTACCATTTCTTCCCAGTCAGCAAGAGAGGCTTTTTCAATGGAATCAGCCCCTCGAGCTAAGCCGGCATTATTGATCAGTACAGGGGAGTTTAAGGCTCCGGCTTTCTCCAGAGCGCTTAAAGTATTCGCGTCTGTAACAGAGCCGCAAATGAGCTCTATCTTTATGTCTGGAAAAAGCTTCAGCAGGGAGTTTTTAATCTCATTGAGGCGATCTTGTCGTCGGGCTACCAAATATAAGTCCATGCCTTCGCTTGCTAGCTGAACTGCTGTCGCAAGTCCAATTCCTGCGCTAGCGCCGGTAATGACCGCCTTCCTACCACGAAGATTAGCTAGGGAAGCCGGAAGTAAAGAGTCTAATTGGTGATTTAGCAAAGAACACCTCATGAGCGATAGATGACGGTAGGTTCAAAAATATCAGATGCCCCATAGAAGTCAATCTTCAAGGCCTAGAATTCACGGCGTTGAGTTTTTCTTTAACTATTTATGGAAGTTGCCGATAAAAAAGCAAATTAGGAGTATGCTGTGGCGAGACTTAAACTTCTTATTCTCCCTTCGCTTATATTTGGGCTGGTACTTGCTGTTGCTTTTCAGCATTGGAGCCTGATAAATTCTCCTATTGCCGATGGGGATCTGCTGCTGCGGATTCTCGGTGGCAGTCTTGAGATTGGTTTGATTGCTGCTAGTGCCTTTTTATTACTAAGACTTACGAATGTTTTTTTCTGGTACGGAATTGTCGGCAACCTCATGGGAAAAAAAGTTCCCAAATTAGCAACGGATTTTACTGCGATTCTGATTTTTTTTGGTGCTTTCGTATATACCCTTTCTAATGTGTTCCATAAGTCCATCACCAATGTAGTCGCTACGTCATCGATCGTCGGTATTATTCTTGGCTTTGCGCTTCGCGCAATTATTTCCGACATTTTCTCCGGCGTTGCTATAAGCGTAGATGAATCCATCAAGGTCGGTGATTGGATTATGTATCATGAACCGCGAAGGGACCAAAATATAGTAGGACAAATTCTTGAAATTAACTGGCGAACCACCAAAATAAAAACTGAAGATGGCAACATGGTGGTCATTCCCAACAGCCTTTTAACGATGAAAACTGTAACCGTTTTTTCTTCGCCAGATACTACCGGCCGCTACGAGCTTCCCGTGATTCTTGACCGCGATTTGCCGGTAGAGCATGCCAGACGCATTCTTCATTCTGCTGCGATAGAGGCCTCTCGACATCATGGCTTTAAGGACTTTCCGCCGGTGCAAGTGCTAGCTCACGGAGGGTGCGAGTTAGGGGTTGAGTATCGAATTCGCTACTGGATTGGTCAGTGGAGTGAAATCTCGCCTGGTATGGCCCGTGATAAGATGATGTCGAGTGTTCTCCATCATCTCCATCAAGCAGGATTGAGCACTGCTAAACTTCAGTATGACCTGCACACCTCTTATGAGAGTGATCTTGATCCCCATGTCAATATCTTGAAAATCTTATCGCGCGTAGATTTGTTTGCTATTTTGACTAAATCCCAAATGGATTGGCTGGCGTCTGCAGTCTCAAAACGATTTTTAAAACAGGGTGATATTGCCATTCGTAAAGGGGATCCGGGAAGTTCCATGTTTATCGTACTGGAAGGTCTCTTAGAGGCTAGAGACATCACAGAATCTGGCATTGAAGTGCGCTTGTCTCACCTTTCTCCAGGAGATTTTTTTGGGGAAAGCTCCCTTTTGACTGGAGATCCGAGAAATGCCAGTGTGGTCGCCGTTACTGACTCTCTATTAATCGAAGTCAGCAAGGACTCCTTAGCAACTCTGATTGAAGACTCAAAAGGACTTGTTGAGCATCTTTCTTTAGTAATGGCTAGAAGGGAAGTCGAAAGCAACCGCGCCTTAAGCGATGTTTCGCTTTCAGAAAAAAGTGTTGTAGCAGCAGGTCTTGCGGACCAGTTTAAAAAGTCCATTCAAAACTTCTTTAAATACATTTTTATGAATGTGGGGTAAATGATGAAAATGAAACAAGTTGCACTCATAATCGCAATATTGTCAGGATGTAGGACCGATACTGATGTATCCAGTCCAAAAGCCTTAAGCAGTAATGATTGGTTTAAAACAGGTGTGGATCGCTTTTACTTAGCTTGGATGAAGACAGATACTTTTATTTCTCCCAGTCACCAAGAGCTATTTGGACAGCAGTTTTTTTTCGGTGTCGGTTGTTATGGAGAAGAAAAAGACGGCTCCAAAGAGGTTTCCGTTAAGACTGATCCCCACTCGAATATGAAGATCACCAAGAAATTGAACGAGCGGGTCATGCTCCATGAGTTTGATATTGTCCCCAAAAGCGCTAAGCCAAAGCCTGGCCAATGCAAAATCTTGTTAGGCGATATAGATACTGCTCAGCAGATTAGTAATGTCAAATCCATGATGGCAGGTGGCGAAATGAGCGCAGCCGCATTAGTGTTTGGTTCTTCCGGGTTTGTTTGTATGGGAAGTCTCTTACAAACCGCAAAATTTGCCGGAATGTTTAGTGCGACAGTGCTTGCGACATCTGCATCAGCTGGTACATCAGCTCCCTTTGCAGTGCCCCCTTTGATTGTCGATGGAGTTGCTACGGGGGCTTCACTCGTAGGTTGTGGCGCTGCAGCAGTAGGGGCTGGAGCTACCCGATCGGACTACCTGAAAAGTGAGAATAAGAAGCTTTTCGCTTCCAGTCTTCTCGAGGCAAGTGAATTAGCCAACACTGCCCTCAAGGCGGATAAGGTTCTTTTTTCAAGATATAATTCTCTCAGGCGAACATTTGCGACTGTCGATGTGGCAGCAGCTATTTGGAACCCTATTTTTGTGCGGGAGTTCAATCATAAAGTGAATCAAAGTTTTGAGAATGGTTGGTCTACCAGTGAGAAATTCTTTGATGCCGTTCGCTCCGTTCAAACTGAAACCTTGAATTCGGCCAACACGGTCCGTTAGAAAAGTTTCGATTTAGGCTTAATTTCCTAAAGGCCTCTTGGAGCCTTTGACCATTAATCGCAGCTGTTATGGCGAATGATTGATTCTGCCAAGATAAAAATGAGCCCTCTGTAGATTTTTGCAGGAATGGGACTCATCCCAATAGGCTGTTATGGCGCTGTTTGGATAGGGACTGGGAATCCCGTATTATAAGCTTTTGTTAAAGTTTTTGGCCAGGGCGCAAATATAGACTTTGGGCATGTGATCAGTAAATCGACTGGCTATAAATTCAATAACGCTTTGCAAGTCGTCGCGATCCGAAAGGGTGGACGATATTTTTTGCCAATAACTATGTTCAAAATCTAGCTCGCCAGATCCTGTTGGCGTTAGATTGCCATTTTTGTTGAGGAGCTGGAAAAAACCAGTTTCGGTGCTGTAGTTTATGGAAGTGATTAACGACCTCACGCTGCCGCGCATTTTAGGTTTTGTTGCCGGAAATATATTTGAAAAGTCCTCGGCAGTTTCTTTAGCCGGTGGAACCCGTGAGGTAATGTCAGAATCAAATGCAATGCGATAAAGTCTATCGCCGAGAAGGGCTTTAACTTTATGAGTCAATACCGAATTACCAACTTTGGGCTGACCAAAGGTGTAGATGGAATTTATCTGAGCTCCTAAGTTAGCAAGATCGAGAGCTGCGATTACGGCTAAAGAGCCGCCAAGACTATGTCCTGCCAAATATATGGGTTTATGCACTCCCCCAAAGTCCGCCATAACTCTGTGGAGCGTGGGGCGCAGTTGATTATAGGTGCTTTTCATGCCTTTGTGCATCCAAGCTCCTTTAGCGCCAAGATAGCTAGGGGCTTCTGATTGGTAGAACAAAGTGTTGGAAGCAAAGTCTTTCTTGGATTCAGTGCCTCGAAAAGCGACCATAATATAGTCACCGTGATCTGCAATATACCCCCTCGATCCAAAGCCATCAGAGGGCAGTTCCTGCATTTTCTCAAATCCCCAACTCTTGAGCTGAGCCAATTTGTAATCACTATTTTTATTGTGGGAAAGCCAGGCGGCTTTTAGAGAAAGATATGCATTTTCGACAGTGTATTCTGGAGAATTTTGAAACGTGACCACCTTTAAATCTTCTTGGCAAGGAAAATCGCTCGTCGAAAGATTGGCCCTAGAATTCCAACTAATACCCTGGCTGATAGCAGTTTTTGCACATAATGCTAATAGAATTGCAGACAAGAGATTTATTATGTTTCTAGTTTTAAAAAGAGATGAATCGACAGGAAGACGCGGGCGTAAGCTCGCTAAAATATAAGTCATTTTTTGGCCTTCTTTTGTTTATAGCTCATGTTAAGAGAGTTTATAGAATTCAACAAAGGCAGCGCCAACATTAAGATACTCTCGCTGAAAAAAGATGCATTTGAATTCGGTTGGCAGGCTTTCTCCGCGCTTTGGCCGACCGCCTAGCGTGTACGTAGCGGAGTAAGTCAGTTTTTCAGCGGGGTGTAAGGCACTCCATGGAGTCTCTATAGGAATACAAAATCGAAACGATTCCCAGGCCGGATCTTTCAAATTTGAGGGAGAAATGCCTTTTATTAGCTGCGGGGATGTCCTAACTGGCGGAATTCCTTGCACATAGGATACAAAGGAAATCATGGATTCGTTCTTGTTCTTTTAGCAAAAGCCCAGGTGGAGCCTGGGCCTAGTATGGAGACTTGTATTCTAAGGTAACTTTAATACGGCATTACTAAGATTTGGCAGATATCTGACACTTTCCTGAGTTTTGCCTGCCTCTACTCGCGAAAGTCTCGCAGGTGAAGCTCAGATCTTTCTCAGGGGTTATGTTAGTTTACTGTGGGACACTTCGATTTCATCAACATTAAATAATCACTTAATGATTGATTGAGGAGGTCTTTATTTTTCTTATCTATATCGTTTGTGGGCGGTTGACTCAGCGATTCCCTTGCATCGCGGACTACGTCGTTGGCTACTGTGCAACTCGCGGCGCATTGCTGGAGCACTTGAGTCTGGGCTTGTCGCGCCTCCGTGAGATTTTTTGATAGGAATATTTGATTCAAGATGTCTAGCTTTTCTGCAAAAAAGCGTCGGCTGACAGAATCCCTTGCTCCCCATGATTTATATTCAATGGGGTGACCGAAATTAATATAACACTCTCTCATCCTTTGTGTTGCACTGCTAGGAGCGTCGCTGTCAGTTAATGGTTTTGGGTAACAGCTTTCTCGTTTGGCTTTGCCATTTTGTATATCTAAACCACACTGCAGGCCTTCCACCCGCACAATTTCTTCAGGCAAAACAAAAAGTGGAACATAAATTTCTGTTTCACCGAAGGTCAAGTAATTTTCGAGAGGAAGTACACGCTCTGGGCAAATATCTA
Source organism: uncultured Pseudomonadota bacterium (assembly GCA_903844895.1). Lineage (GTDB taxonomy): Bacteria > Bdellovibrionota_B > Oligoflexia > Oligoflexales > CAIMVM01 > CAIMVM01. Next base: position 1,663 of record CAIMVM010000041.1, on the reverse strand, counting down.
CTATTAAGAATCCAGGTCCAAAGCCATCGGAGACATCCGGCTTCAAGGCGAAGCTGATCAGCGGAGAAAAGCTGCTAGATCCGCTGTGGGTTTTGGCCAGTTTTTCCCAGTTGAAATCAATGAAGTTATTGGGATCATTGCTTCTAGCTGCTAGACGCCCCATCCCGAAGAAATTGGGCCAGTTCAGTTGTTCTATGGCACTTTTGTTTGCACCACCAAGTCGTTGAAAAACATGCACTCCGGGGATAGCGTTTCCAGAAAAAATCCCACCTTTAAGTTCATCCGTGAGTAAAGTTCCCCAATCGGCAAAGACATGGAAACCTTGCTCAGGCTGACCCTCGGGATGAATCAAAAGATTTTGACTGCCAAGTCCTCGATAAGCCCGAATGCGTTGAGTGGGATTACATTGGTTGCCGGCTTTCAGATACTCGATGGTTAAATTAAGTACGTGGTGGGTGTGCTCTTGGCTCTCTTTTTCATAAGGCTCATCCTTTTTGGGAACTTGGGGATAGAGCTTTTCTTGGAAAACGTTTTCAAGGATTTCACCGGAACGCTTACGAGCAGGAGAACCAGGAGCTGATGACAACCCCGTAAAGAACTCCTTTGTTAGGCTGCCGCCGAGATTATTTAGATTTGCCTGGTCGAGTGCAATGGCCTCTTGTTGAGGCACAGCTTTGCAGCTTATTAGTGAATAGGCGCTTAGGAGATAAGAAACGAGGAATGCCAGTCGCTTCAACTTCATATTCTCGTTCTCCTATGGTACTCGGATAAGTTTGAATGTACATTCATAGGTTAGTCTTTTACGCGAGTCATTTCAAGTAATTCGCAACGGCAAGCATTAGGACTTACGAGCTGTATATTTTTGCTAAGAGCAACTTGCATTCTTTTTGTTGCGCCTGAGTCCGCCACATAAAAGCTATGCAACCTTGTGCGTGCAAGGTTGCTGCATATCTCACAATTCTTCGATGCCAGTTGGATCCCAGGAAAGTCTCCAAAGTTCCAGAGCCGTGTGTGCCGTAGGTTAATAGGAGGATAGATCATGATGAACTAGATAACTATGCCAAGCTGTGTGTGAGATGAAGGTGGCCCCTTCGGAGCCAGGCCGTCTATGGGGCGGGCTTCAAACCGATCCAAGCTGCTGCGGTCAAAAGCCGTCGGTGGTGAGCGTTGGAAGAAAAGTCCAGGTCGAAACCTGGGCAGGTGCGGGTTAGGGAGACGAACAAAATTGAACCCTTGTTGAGGCGTCGTTAGGTTCTATTGCTGTCAAAACCAGATACCACGGTTCAATCTGGGATAAGCCTGTCGGATGACCGGACTACTGGACAGGCGGCAGCCGGCGTAGAGAGGGCGTGAACCTAACCCTGGCTCACACATAGAACTACGGGAACCAGAGGCTCGATGTTAAGGGGAAGGGTTCAAGTGGCTATCACCACAAGGCCTGAAAACCGATACGTGTCATCTGGGGCAGACCAACCAGTAAGAGCGAAGAAGGACATGTAATGTGTCTGGAGCAAAGAGGTTGGGTCAAGTGACTTTATCTCATCTTCAACTGGAAACGGGAGGAAATTTGTGGATACAGTAAAACCTTTTACGATTTCAAAACATCTAGTGATGGATGCCTTTAAAGCAGTAAAAGCCAATGCCGGAAGTGCCGGTGTGGATC
>CAIMVM010000040.1 GCA_903844895.1 uncultured Pseudomonadota bacterium | reverse complement strand
AGGCGGAAGTCGAATAGGCCGCTCACCTCGCTTTGCTCGGATCACGGCAGTCGGCTTTCACCACCAGCCAAACCCGTCTGGTTCCTCGCTGGCTCGGGACGGGCTATGGCTGGAGTACTTGCCGACAATCCGATAGAAATTCGGGTGTCTTTTCTAATTATGACTCTAATTTTAGCCGTTCTTTATACGGCCTTTAATTCACGAGAAGCAAGTTTCAGATTTTCTACCACTAAGCTTAGGGCTTTCGTCATTATATCAATTTCCCAAGTATCACCTTTCAGGTTGGCCTTAAGGTGATCGATCCAGTTAGAAATATCGCTAACAAAAACTCCGACACTATCCGCCTTGGAATTACCAAAGCTATCTTCAATATATTTCACCCAATTGTTGGGCTGAGTTCCAATTAAATTCACGAGACGATTCAAACGTCGCGTCGACTCCTCCTCACCCCAATCTCCCGACACTCTGAAAGGAAACCATTCATGGTTCGTGCGATGTAACCAAATTTTGGAATGTCCATCAAGTTCTATAACATGATAGTCAGAAGGGCTAGCTCCGTGAAATCCATCTGGACGTTTCCACACCACTTTCATAGACACTCCTTAAGGGGCTGTAACGAATACGGTAAATTGTACCATATGGCGCAACAAAATTCATCCAGATTATTTGTAGCCGGCATGACTAAGACTAACCGCATTTTTGCAAAACATCAAAACCCTGGGCGCCACGTGTGCCAAGCTTTAAGAATCAAGATCCTTTTACTTTACTATTTTCGAATAGCTCTTAAATTTCAGCATAATTGAAGAGATTTAACGCCCAAAAATCTCTGGGGAGATCTCCCATAAGTAATCCTGCTTTGTCCCTTTTCAATGGTAGGTATGCCATTTAATTTTGCAATTAATGGCAAAAAAACCATCCTTTTGCAGCAGTAAGCAGAGCGTTTTTATTTAACAAAGCGTCGATTTAGGAGTAGTATCGCTAGCAGTAATAGACTCTATTTTAATCTAAACAAGTTTTTGCTAGGGCGTGAAATAGAGGTAAAACTCATTTTAATTACAGAGGTGCCAATTGCTAGAACGGCGAACTTTAGGACATCTACCTGCGAAGCCTCATACTGTATTTAAGCATAATGGTAAAGTTACGACGGAATATGTATTTACCCGCGATGGTTTTGCAGGCGGCTTCAGTATTTCTTATCATGAAGATGCTCCCACTAACATGAAGAGTGCCGAATTTGTTTCCTTTGACACCACAAGAATGCTTGGCATTGCGGTGCCGTTTCATGAGCTCCCCAATGCCAGAAGGCATGTAAAAACCTGGGAAGCTAAAGAAGGAAAAGATTTATTAGACTCAAGAACAGCTATTTGGCTTAACGACACGACTCGTCTCAGTGTAGTTCGAGGCCAAATACAATCTGAGTACGCCTTTTCAAATGGCCAGTTTGATGAGCTATGGTTTATTTATGAAGGTAAAGGGACCCTTTTGACGATGATGGGAGCCTTAGAATACGGCCCCAATGATTATGTGTTGATTCCAAGAGGAACCGCCTACAAATTTCTGAATCAAGGAACGTTTGAAGCATTTTTGACAGAGGGCAGTCCCGCCATTGAAATTCCCGCAGAGTATAAGAACCCACATGGTCAATTAAAGCTCGAAGCTCCATTTACCCATCGTGATTTTAGGTCCCCAGAGAGGCTACTGACGGAAAAAGAGCAAAACCAGTTTTTAAATATCGCAAGCTTGGTTTCGAATACAGTAACTATGCATTCCTATCAAACCTCGCCCGCTAAAGTCATTGGGTGGGATGGTTCAGTCTACCCGATCGTTTTCCCCATTCTTGACTTTCTGCCCAAAACGGGAAAGATCCATTTGCCTCCTAATTTACATCAAACATTTTCTTCACCCCAAAATTTTGTAGTTTGTTCGTTTGTACCTAGATTAGTCGACTATGGCGAAGGCGCTATTCCATGTCCCTACCCCCATTCCAATGTACATTGCGACGAAGTAATCTACTATGTGAGAGGAAATTTCACATCCCGCAAAGGAGTGAGCGAACGAAGCGCGTCCTTTCATCCCATGGGCCTGCCCCATGGCCCTCAGCCAGGCAACTATCTGGCAAGCGTCGGACACAAATCTACTGATGAGCTTGCCGTAATGGTTGATACATTTCAGCCACTCTACCTAACGAGAGCAGGACTTGAATTGCAAGACCCCGCCTATTTGAATAGCTGGATAGAATAAGCATGCAGCAATAATAAAAAGAAGCTTAAAAGCTTCTTTTTAAATATGCCGGAAACTAAACTGATGCTAACTAAATTATGCTGGCTTTTTCTGAATAGCTGCATAACGCGTTACAAACTCTTCCAAAGTCTGCCGCTGCTCGCTGGAAAAGTCTTTAAACTGGACGCCCATTCCTGGAGATATATGAGGCTTGGCTTCGACTTTAGATTGAGTCCAAGTAACCTTTCCTTTTACAGAAAGTGTTTTTTTGGCATCTGGTATAGTAAAAGACAGCTCCAGCTCTTCCCCTACTGCGCTTGGCTTTTCTGTTGCGATAAAGACCCCACCTGCCCCTAAGTCATGGCAAAAATCAAACAGATAGGTGCCTTTTGACTTATAATCCACCAGAATATTAACAGGTATCCTCTCACCGGATATTCTGCTTTCTTCGCCTGTCGGTGCATTTTTTTTGCTATTTTTCGCCATACTTCCCCTTTCCTGCTATGTAACTTTCATTCTACTCCTAATTGCGTCGTTGAAGTAACTTCTTTACATAAATATTATGCTCTTTCAGTGACTTAGAAAAATGATGCCGTTCTAGCCCATCGGCAACTAATACATAGTAGTAATAGCCTTCTTGGGTGGGCGTGAGAACAGCCTCCATACTTGCGCGGCTTACGGAACCTATGGGAGTTGGGGGGAGGCCGGAGTAAATCCTTGAATTATACGGATTGCTTCTATCGATGAGATCCTTTGACCGGATATCTCCGTCATAATCTTTAATTCCATAAATGAGACCTGCATCAATCCCTAATGGTTCTTTCTTTTTTAGGCGATTCCATATCACTTCAGAAACTTTGGGCCGCTCATCAGCATGTTTTGTCTCACGCTCGATGAGGGAGGCAAATTTGATACCGTCAGATAGGCTTAAACCTAACCTTTTTAAATTGTCTTCATACCCTTGGGGAATGTTTTTATTGAAGGTCTCGAGCATATTGCGAATAACTTGCTGGGCGCTAGGTAGCTCATTATGATAGACATATGTTTCTGGGTAAAGATACCCTTCTAGAGTAGAACTTTGGATCCCATAGGTCTCAAACCAAGACTTCTGTTGAACCAAACTAGTAAGTTCATCCAGTTCCCCAAGCTTATTTGCAGCAAGCCTTTTTAAAATTTGAGAAAGCGTAAATCCTTCTGGTATGGTGAGCGATAGAACCACCTCAAAAAACTCTTCCCCATTTTGCAGCATGCTATATGCATTTTGCGGCGACACACTTCCTTCGAACTTATAGTGCCCGGCTTTTACGGTAAAACCTCGTTCCATGGTGATCATCGCCCTAAACAAGAGAGATGAGCTGATAACACCGCGTGCTTCAAGGTCTCTGGCGATCCTGGACAAAGAACTTCCTTTTTCCAAATTGTAAATAACGGGAGAAGAAACAACAACTTCCTCCGTCCACCAGTAATGAAGACCTGAAAACCCTAAACCTAGGAAGAGGAAAAACCCTATGACCCTAATCAAGATACCCATCTCAGCTCTCCTCCCGACCCCTCTGGCCAGTTTCCATTTTATCATATGTCCGGCCTTAAACTGGCTTTTAGACCCTGAAACCCAGGCGCAACTCTATAATATTATGAGACATTAATTGTTTCTCTTCCTATGTCGCAGGTTTTACGTTAGAAACTGCCGTCCTATTTTTTGGACATCGCTCGAGGCTGCGGTATGGATCAAGTCCCTATCAATCCTCAAGACACAGCTGCATTAGTACAACTCTTTCCCGCGCTTAATGCTTTTGAAGGGTATTTTTCTGAAAAACAGAAGTTGCTAGCTGATCTTGAAGATAAATTACATTACAAATTTGGCAATCGAAGCCTTCTTATTGAGGCTTTAAGCCACCGCTCTGCCGTTTCCGAGTTTGAAGCCTATTGCAAAAAATCCCACATAAAGGTGCCCACTGGACTTTTAAGATGGAATGAACGTTTGGAATTCCTAGGAGACTCGGTTTTAGGCCTAACAGTGACAACGATGCTTTGGAAGTTAAGCGATCAAATTGATGAAGGTCAAATGTCACGCATGAAAGCGGCCAGTGTAAGTGAGGCTGCCTTAGCTAAGGTGGCCAAAACCCTAAACCTGGGATCCCATATTTTCTTAGGCAGAGGGGAACGACAAGCCCAAGGAGCTGATCGCGAATCGCTTCTTGCGGATTGTCTAGAAGCTGTTTTTGGAGCTATATATCTGGATGGCGGTATTGAAACTGCGATGAAAATCGTATCCTTACACTTGCAAGATATAGTTACTCTGGGAGATCGCTCACATACGGACTATAAGACTGCCTATCAAGAGCTTATTCAACAGAGACTCCAGATTACGCCGACCTATCTCATTTTAAGTGAGGTCGGCCCTGATCATAGGAAGAACTTTGAAGTAGGGGTCTACCTAAACAACAAACTAATAGCCAAAGGCCAAGGCCTTAGCAAGAAGTCGGCCTCCATGGATGCAGCGCGTCAAGCATTAATCTTGGAACAGAATTAAGGAGAAACCCTATGGCGAGTATTTCAGGAATTGTAGCGATCGTAGGGCGTCCTAATGTCGGAAAATCTACATTGTTCAATCTAATGACCCGCACGAATCGCGCCATTACGGACAATCAACCAGGAGTGACACGAGACCGGATTTATGGCATTTGTGAGCGCTGGAACGGCTTGGGTTTCACGGTAGTTGACACCGGCGGCTTTGAAACTGACGATGTAAAATATCAGCCTTTTAGTGAAAATATTGTTTGGAAACAAACAGAAGCTGCCATCTTGGAGTCTGATCTAGTTCTGATGATCCTTGACGGCAAAGAAGGCTTTAACCCGCACGACAAAGAGCTTCTCAAGTATTTAAGATCTATTAATAAAAAAGTGATGTTTGCCCTAAATAAAATCGATGGCATTGAACAACAAACCGCTCTTTGGGACTTCCTAGAGCTCGTTGGCAATGAAGATGTTTATCCTATTTCCTCAGCCCACAATCGTGGCGTCACTGAATTTATTGAGCAAGTACAAGAAACCTTAAATGAAATCATCAAGAAGCATAAAAGAATTGAAACTTCGGGCGCCATAAAAGTCGCCTTAGTCGGCCGTCCCAATGCCGGAAAATCTTCGATTCTTAATCGCCTAGTCGGCGAAGAACGCTCCTTAGTTTCAGATATTGCAGGGACCACCCGCGATAGTCTCGATGTAAGAATCACCTACAACAAACAATCCTTTGTCCTCGTAGATACGGCAGGCATTCGCCGTAAAACAAAGATACTTGATAAGATAGAGAGCGCCTCGGTAACGAGATCTTTAAGAGCTATAGATGAAGCAGATGTCGTTGTTTTAGTCATCGATGCCCTTCAAGGAATTACAGATCAAGATGCAAGACTCGCCAACTTGGTTGTAGATCGCTATAAGCCCCTTCTCATTGTGGTAAACAAATGGGATTTAGTCCCTGAAAAGGACACGAATACTACCAAGGTCTATGCTGAAAACATAAAAAACTTTTACCTTAAAGATATGGCCTTCCTGCCGATTATCTTCGTTTCATGTTTGGAAAATCAGCGCGTTCAAAATATCCTAGCCCAAGTCGATCAACTTCATAAGATGGCGAATCAACGTATTCCGACCGCCAGAGTCAATGAAATTATGCTAAAAATTGTCGGCAGCCACAACCCCGCTGTAGTACGTAAGTTCTCAAAAAGAATTAGATTCTACTATGCAACACAAGTACGCTCAAATCCTCCCACAGTGGTCCTCATGTGTAATATCGCAGAAGCGGCCCAAGAGTCCTATAAGCGTTATGTGACGAACCAATTCAGAGATCTACTTGGCTTTGAGAACATCCCCATTCGGGTCATCCTGCGGGATAAAAAAGCAAAGCAAGGCGGAAGAGCCGCGAGAAGCGAAGACGAAATGATGGAAATGCTCGGCATGGCAAAAAACATCTTTACCGTGCCTACAGCTGACTCCAAAGACAAGAAGAGTCTTTCAACAGCGAGAAAAAAAGCTCCCAACATAACTTTAACTAACGATGATGATCTATTTAGCGAAGAGGATCTGAACGATCTAAATCCACTTAGACTAGAGGCTCTTAAAAACCACTTTGCGGAAGACATGGCGGATTTGGAAGACCTCGACGAATTGACGGACCTAGAGGATCTAGAGGACCTAGAAGACTTACAAGATCAAGACGATTTAGAAGATCCGCTAGACTTAAATAAGGCCAGCTTTGGCCATCCTGCTTGCCATACTAATGACGTACTGACCACAAACTCAGAAAGCAAATCTTCTGACTAAAGTCACTATGTTGAAAATGATGAACTTGATTCGGGCAAGTTAGCTGGGCCGAACAACTAGCTATCTGCTCCCGGTGGGCCTCAAAACGCGCTGCGCCATTTCAAAATCGTTGTGTAGCAAATGGACGAGTATTCGCCCCGCGGGCAACAGTTGCTTTTGTCATTTACCTAGGTTTCAAGGACATTTTAAGATTATTAAGGACGTTATTCGCCTCACCTTAACTCAAGCAGCTTAGCCCAGGCAGCAATTACAACGGATCGTTTTGCTGGTTGCAATCCTTAAGGTTTAGTCAACTTTGCAGGACCAAGGCTTATATAGACTTGCTAAAACAGAATAAAGTCTTTGACGAAGCGTTATCAACTCCGCGTGCGAAACTCATCATTGCCTTTCATTGCGCACTGAGAATTCCTAGAAAAAACCAAAAAAGCTTTCAGACTTGCTCTCCTGGGCAAATTCAGAGTGTGGGCTATGCTCGCAATATCTTTAAATAGAGGGAGTAAAATCACTCGCTACAATCCGCTAGCCCTTTAACCACAAAAGGCTTCAAAGACAGCTCTAGTGCTAGCCATTCAGAAATCAGATTCTCTGGTATGCTCAGCTCCTCTAGAACACCGCGGAGAATCACTTGCCTTCGACCAAAGTGAGCCGATCGAATAGGGTGTGGAAAATGGGCTTCCCTCAGCCCCTTCCCTTCGTACTTAAGCTCAGCCGCCCCGAGCAATCTTCCTGTAAACAAGATTTGTTTGCGAAGAAGGTCCTCTTTGTTAAACGCTGCAAACAAAAACCCCACAAACGGGTCTTCAAAAAGTCGATTATAAAAAAGGGTTAGGATTTCCGTTAGTTTTTCATGACCTATTTCGCTGTATATCGACATAGCTTCAATCCCTTTACAAAAGACAAAAGCGAGGTTTTAACCCTCGCCTAAATCTATCACTCACGTCTAAACCAAATTTGACCTAGGTCTACTTCTGAAGTTTAGACTCTTTGAATTCTACATGTTTACGAACAACTGGATCATACTTTTTAAGTAGAAGCTTTTCTTTACCTTTGAGCTTATTACAAGTGTAATAATAGCCAGTACCCGCAGTAGAAACTAATTTTACTTTCTCGCGCCTTGTCGACTTTGCCATATCAAAAACTCCTGACTATCTTCCATGTATTTGTAAATGTCCAAAAATATTGCATCTCTAAGAAGTAAACTACATAATTTTAAAGAAGCTACCCTTTGGAGGGGGAGTTTTAGCAGTTTTTAGGTATCATTGGCAACCTATTTCTTTATTCTGCCTTCTGAATCTTCTTTTTCTAAAGCGGCCAAAACGACTTGACACAAGTGTTTGATATCATAAGGCTTTCCAATTAGAGCGGCGGCCCCAGCTGCCATTGCCTTCTCTTTTGTAATATCGGCAAAACCTGTAACCAGAAAAACTAACGCCGACGACTTGGCGCCGGACTTAATATTTCCAAGTAGCTCGATCCCGTTTCCATCGGCCATTCTTATATCGGAAACAACGGCATCGATATTGTTGGACAGGAAAACTTTTAGGGCTTGATTCCCGGAGGAGGCTCGTAGGGTTTGACAGCCAGCAAATTCGAACTCTTCAGATACCAATTCGCATAACTCTGGCTCGTCATCTACTACGAGAATATTCCAATTCCGACCTGTCACCCTCCACCTCCAGCACTTGCTACTTACTTAGCTTTAGGAAAGCTCAAAACAATATCAATATTTTCTGCATTATTGTTCGAATTCACTGTAGCACGATGCTCACTGAGAACAAAATGACAAAAACTATACTCCCATGAGTTTCCAAAAGATGTCATATCACTCTCACCTTCTTGGTGAGACAACTCCATTTTTTTAGAAAAATTCGTGTTGATTCGCACTAAAACTTGATCTGCTTGATCTTCGACCTCCATTGTAAAGGTTTGATCGGGAACATCTTGTGCGGATTTAATGCACCACCCCACTAGGGCCATCAGCACCAACGAGATTTGACCAGAGACCCCGACCAGGGGGCCCGTTTTGTGTGTCACCGAGCTATTTGCGGGGGTTATGAGCAAGCTATTTGCGGGGGTTATGAGCAAGCTATTTGCGGGCCACAATTTAAAGAGAACTCTGATTGGTTAAGATCAGAGTTGTCTAGTTTTTGGGTTGTTTCTTGGT
>CAIMVM010000039.1 GCA_903844895.1 uncultured Pseudomonadota bacterium | reverse complement strand
CCATCCGTTCACATGAGCCGCCTGCTGTATAAATCTAATTTGCTCTGGTACAGAATAAAAAGTTTTCAAATTGATAGAAAATTTATTGTTGGGTGCCGGTCAGCTAATCTAAAAATAATTGAAGGTCGAAAAATGCGAGTTAAAGCCCGACCCTTTCGACCGCCAGCGCACTAGCTAGAGAGTCGATTTCGGCGACAGGGGTGAGTAGAATTGCGGGCGACTAGACTTGCGCGACGTTATCCCCACCATCATAGATTCGCCTATAATCGTTTGCCTAGTATGACTAAACAAGACTGAACTGGACGGCATAATTCAGCCGCAGCAGCAAGAACTAGGCCGTCGCGATCGGTCGCCTTACGGCTCTGATGCTGGCTCGACCTGTAGAAAATTCCGATACCATTAAAATTTGAGGCCTCAATTGCATTGAATGCCTGCAAGGCCAGAAGTTGGGAAGGTGGGAACCATAAACTTATCTACGATGAGAAACCATTAAAAATCAAATTCTTGCTAACTGTACAAATAGTAAAATAAGCGCAACAGCATCTACCTAACGGCTCCTATTAAGCGGTTATACACCTAAGATGGTCTGCTTTAAAAGAGGTTTGTGACCAACCACCTTCCCAAAGGTTGACTCAGCTTGGTGCTTCATCACCGCCCCATCATTGACTCGGCACAAGAATCCATGGTGCATAGGAACAAACACTTGCGTTGCAACAACGCTCAGTTTCCTAGTCGTTCAACAAAGATACCAGCTTCCAAGTTCTGCACCTCCAACGCCATTGATTTCTTGGAACAAATAGAGGCGAACCGGTTAGGGCAGTTGGTTTGCAGCCATTTCCCAATCACTTGATTCGATGGATGCTCAGGATGACAAAGGAATATGCTTTCACTTGCTTACAAAATTTAAAATTTTCTTGGGCCCATTTTGACCGAAGCGTAACTTGTGTTAGCACTATCGGGGAAGCGGTGATATTCGATCTAAAATATATTTTAGCACTTTGTAAAGAAATATGTCAGGAGTCCTTAAATATTCACCAAAAAGAACCTCAGAATATAGCTTGCCCTTCGATATTTTATCGTTTACTTCCGATTGGTTTTTAGGGTTTAATATATAAGCGTAGTCAGCCCAGTAGGTTTCTAGACTGGAATTGTAATATGAGTATGAATAGTCGAAATAGTCGAAGAATTGAAACTCGTGGTTGTTCTTATTTATGTATACAGGTATAGAGTTGGATGCCATCTGCCAAAAAAGCCGAGAGTAACAAACGGTGTGGCCATCTATATTAGTGAGAATTTTATATGCTAACTGGTCGGTTATAGGAATAGTTTTTGAAATTATCGGATTCAGGTCTCCATAGATTCGTCGCCATTCATCTTCTGGTCGGTCAAAATATGTGATTCTTCCTAAATGACTAGGATCTTTTTTCTGTAAAATGTCTAAACAATACCTAATCCTTGTATTGTTTTCTAGTGGCCCAGTTGCTGTTCCAGCAAAAATGGAACCAACAATTTTCTCTTGATATCCAGCAT
>CAIMVM010000038.1 GCA_903844895.1 uncultured Pseudomonadota bacterium | reverse complement strand
GCAAGAATCTGCTCTACTAGCTAGCAGTGACGGCTGAAGTTGCACAGTAATTAGCTAACTAGATGATTAGTAAAAAGGCTCCCTATGAATCCAAAAAGTAGAATATTTCATTTGACACTAGGCGATAGCGGCCCCTGGGTGACTCTTATCAATGGGCATGCGCGCACCCATAGAGATTTCAGAAATCTGTCCCAACAGCTGATTAGCCAAGGCTTTCGTGTGCTGCTTCTAGATAATCGAGGTAGCGGTGATTCTACCGCAGAAGAACCCTTTGAAATGGCAGACATGGTGCAAGATGTAGTCGATATATGGTCCCAACTTGCAGTTAAATCGAGCTATGTTTTAGGAATATCTATGGGAGGTATGATCGCTTTGTCTCTCGCCACAAGCTCCAAGATACCCAAAGCTTTGATCTTGGTCTCCACGGCAGCTAGCTTAGACTTCTATCGCGCAAATATTTCAGAGTGGGCTACAGATCAGCAAGGGGTAATATCCCAACTAAAACCCTATTTTGACCCTAGCTTCTTCGAATCGAATAAACTTTTAGTAGTAGCGATGGCCAAGCAGCTTGTCCAGTCTCATCAGGCGGACCATAGGCAAAATACCCTGCAAAGGGCAGCTATTAACCGATTTCAATTGGAAGATGAGTTGATTGCAGGGATTAAAATTCCAACTTTAGTGATCCATGGGGAGGGCGATCAAATTATTTCTTCCCAAGCAGCAGATCATATTCAAGAAAAGATTAAAGGTTCAGTCCTTCACAAATATCAACAAACGGGACATCTCATTTTGGCCGAGAGACCCACTAGATTCTATGATGATGTTATAAAATTTCTTAAATCCCAGAATGGATAAATTTTTTAACGAGTTCCACTTCGCTACGGGCCATACCCAAGCGCTTTGATACAGCGTCTACCGTGTTCCCTGAGCTTAAAAGGACTCTCGCATCCTCATACTTCTTATCTTGAATGTCGTCTAAGGCGCCTTGATAACCATCTTTTTTCCCAAAGAATCTGGTCATATCCTCAGCCCTGGTGACCGCGCGCTCAATAGCTTCTCTTTCCGACCTAATTTTCTTGTATTGGAGGTCTAGGGCGCCCTGTCGCTGGGCCAATTCTTTAAGGGGGCCATCAAAACGAACAGAAATCTGCCTAGAAATATCTTCTACAGAACTTTGCATTCCCACATTGATCTTCGATACTTCCTGCTCTGCTTCAGCCGCCAAATGGCTGAAGCGATTAAAGAGTTCTTTTTGGCGCGCTTCAGCCGACTGAATCTCTGATCGCATTCTGTCGTGCATATCTTTTAAAAGAAATCTTTCTTCGGTTAAATCAGAAATCGTGGCCTCATGGGCATTCTGTCGTCGAGTTAACCGCAAAATCACCACGAGTAGGGCGATGTCAGCTAAAATGAGCGCTATTACAAGCAAGTTGCTCACTTACCCTCCTGTAGAAAGTCTCGAAGTACCTTCTCATCGACTTGGTCGATATTGACCGTCTGAACGGTGACCATCTTTTTTCGGCCCCTTTTTCCGATGTCTTCTGTCTTTACGACCCGAGCCAACACTTTAAAGGTATCTGGAGCATCAATGCGGGTATAGTCGACAAATTGTTGTTTTCGAGACCAATAATTCGGAAGTTTTACTTCAATTTTTAGCAAGGTGCCTTCGCCATAATCGGCTGGCGCTTGAAATTCTAAACCATGAGGGCTAATGAATGAGGTTTGGATTTTGTCATTACTGGGCGCAGGATTATCTTCAATGTTGTAGGGACTGACGTGAATAGCCACTTTGCGATTTGAAGATGGAAACTGAGTGATGAGATCCAAATTAAATTCAGTCTTTGACATAGTAGTGACTCCCTCATTTCCAAGTTAAGCTGGTTTTTTAGCGGCGAGATTTTGAAAGACTTTCGCCATTTTCTCTTTAAGGGTTGCAGCAGTAAATGGCTTCACCACATAGTTACTGACTCCGCTTTTTACAGCCTCAATAATATTTTCTTTTTCCGCTTCTGCAGTTACCATTAAGAAAGGCAAATGCTTAAACTTCTCATCAGCTCTAACAGTTTTTAGAAGCTCAAGGCCGGTCATATTTGGCATATTCCAATCGGAAACAATAAACTCGATGTCTGGAGTCGCCTTTAGCAATTTGTAAGCCAACTCTCCATCTTCCGCCTCAATGATATTGGTATATCCGAGTTGGCGAAGAAGTGTCTTTACAATTCGCCTCATGGTGGGAAAGTCGTCTACCACGAGAATCTTCATATCTGGTTTTCCAAGTGCCATTTTTTACTCCTTTACTATTCTTCTGATATTAAATTTTTAAGTCTTGACCTTAGTTTCTCAACGGCCTGCGTGTGTAACTGACTCACGCGAGATTCCGTAACGTCCAAAATGCGGCCTATTTCCTTGAGGTTTAAGTCCTCAAAGTAGTACAGTGAAAGCACAAGTCTTTGCTTTTCTGGCAAATCGCCAATTTTCCTCTTGAGGTCCTCTTCAATCCCCTTGCTTTTTAGGTGTTGGTAAGGATTCTTAATATTCGGATTTTCAAGAACTTCTAAAAGACTTTTTTTGTCGGGTTGGGTTGGGGAGGATAGCTCGTCAACTGACAATAGCTGTACACCCTTAACCTTTGAAACGATGTCATAGTAGTCGTCGAGTCTAATTCCCATCGCATCTGAAAGTTCTGCATCTGAAACGGAACGCCCATACCGTTGTTCCAGTTCTTGGTTGGTGCGCTCCATTTTTTTTGCTTTGTCACGCACAGAGCGCGGCACCCAGTCTTGAGACCTGAGCTCATCTAGAATGGCCCCCCTAATCCTAAATTCGGCGTAAGTTTTGAATTTGTTGTCACGGCTTGGGTCATATTTCTCAATGGCATCCATGAGACCAATGACACCGGCGCTAATCAAATCGTCAATTTCAATATTTGAAGGAAGTCGCGAGGAAATCCTTTGGGCGACGTAGCGAATAAGTGGCGCATAGTCCATGATTAACTGATCCCGCAGTTTCCCATCGACTCCGCTAGTGTCTTGCTTGTATCGCTTTATTAAACCCTTGCTCATCTATTTTCTCCGAGTCTAATATTCCAAGCCTAAGCCCAGAGATGGTTGTTGAAACCGAATATTGGGTTCGGCAGTGAACTCCGAAAGCTTGTGAGATATTTTTGCCCAGGCACATCCCGCAAGCGTCTGGAAGGAAAATGATGCTTCGCTAGTTCTTCTTCGAAGCAAAGCCGAAACTTGGGGGTCTGAAGGCACACTTCCCAAATAGTTTGGTCTAAAACCTAGAAACGTTTCACTGACATCAGCGATTCGGGAGAAGGCTTTTTCTCCCTCCTCCGATGTTCGTACTTGGTTTACCAAGACAGAAATATTTGTATCGCGGCTAGACTCACTGAGAATCTTAATAAGCGCATAGGCATCAGTCATGGCATGAGTTTCAGGGGTAGTGACCACAATACTTTGGTCGGAAACCTCATTCATTTCTATGACGGTTGGTGATATCCCGGCGCCTGCATCAATAATGGTAACATCAAAGTGGCACGCTAGAGATTTGATATAAGACATAAACATCAATTTATCTGTTTCTCTCATTTGTGAAAGTTGTGAGATTCCGCTGCCGCCGTGCAAAATTTTTATGCCTAATGGCCCTTCCTCTAGAGCGTCAAATGGTTCTACCGTTCCATTAAACACATCTAATATATTGTAGCGGGGCTTAATTCCCATCACAACATCGACATTGGAAAGACCGACGTCACCATCCACAATTAATACACTTTTTCCAGATTTTTTGAGAGAAAGAGCAAAATACACAGATGATAAAGTTTTGCCTACTCCACCCTTACCACTCGATATGCAATAAATTGATGACACCTAAGACTCCTGGATATTAAAGTGAAAATATACGTTCAATGACTCGTTCACGACTTGCTCGTTCGATGGAACCAGGCACATTTTGCCCAGTTGAAAAGAAGCTTAATGGCAGAGACCATTTTTGAGATATGTTATAAACGTCGCCGTAGGTCCAGCATTCATCCATTCTAGAAAAAATCAAAGACGCCAAACCTATAGCGCTGAAACTGCGTACGGAACGATCTAGCTGAATTGGTTTCTCTGTGAGTGGCAACACTAAATGGACGTCTACGGGAAAACCCATTCTAGAGAATTCCTTAAGGTCAGATATTTGAGTTTCATTACGTGGATTGACGCCAGCAGTGTCGACTAATACAAGCTGAGAGTCTCTATGATCCAAAACAACTTTCTTAAGCTCTGAAAGCCCATCAACTGAAGCATAGCTCACTCCAAGAAGCTTAGCCATTAGGCGTAAGTGGTCTCCAGCGCCGACCTTGTTGTTATCTGCACTTACTAGAAGTACTTGGGCGTCACTCTCTTTTTTAGCCATGGCAGCTAGCTTAGCAATGGCTGTGGATTTTCCTGAACCCGAGTTTCCAACAAAAGCATGAACACAGGTGGAACCCTTGGAAGTTGACCATTTTGGCGCAACTTTGATCCTTTTAAGCATCCAGCGAATGGCATTTGACCTATAGAAGTCAAGACGCTCGGGAGCTGTTTTTAATGATTTTAATTCATCTTTTGGAAGAGAATTAAGAAAATTGATCAGAGCTCCACAATGCGTCTCTTCGACGCCCATTACAGATAGTTGATGATAAATGCTTGCCAGATCTTCCGACAAGTTCTCCAGCACGCCTCCATCTTTCTTTCTAAGCGCTTCTAGGAGCAACATTTTTACTTCTGACAGGCCACTCTCAAGGCGATGAAGATCATCATGGGTAGGAACTTTTTCGATGAGGCCGTTGAGACGTGTTTCCAGAAGCGTCACATGACTTCTAAGGGCATCGCTTTTGTGGCCTTCATGACTTGTAGTTTCGATTTTGGCACTTGGGGATGTTGCGCGCACTTCAAAGATTTTACTTCTACCACCTTCGATAGGTCTTTCCTTGGTTGTCAATATCACAGCATCTTTGCCAAGCTCCTTTTTTACCGCCTTCATGGCGTCGGACATGGTCACACCTTCAAACTTTCTTACTTCCATTGGGATCTCCCTTGCTGTTATATGCTAATTATGCCGAGGTTTTGTGTCTTTATGTCTGAGGGGACTTCGTCAAAAGCGAGCACAACCAAGCCCGGAATGAAGCGATTGACCAGCTTTTGAATGTCCCATCTAATTCTTGAGCCACAGAGCAGAATGGGAATGGTTCCTGCGGTTTGAAATTTGTCCATACCTACCGCAATGTTGTTGAGTAGGGTTTGGGCAATTTCAGGTTCGATGTTTAAAGCGGTGGTCCCATCTTCATTTTGATGAAGTCCAGAAATTAGAAGGTCTTCGACAGCCCGATCAAGAGAGCAGACGATGAGCTTGGAATCTCCATCGAGATATTTTCTAATGATGGATCTCCCTAGAGCTTTTCTGACATGGCGGGTAAGAGCGTCTGGGTGTTTGATAGTTCGACAGTGATCCGCCAGCGTTTCAAACACAGTTAAAAAGTCGCGAACAGAGACATTTTCAGCGAGGAGGTTTTGCATGACCTTCACAACGTCGCCAAGTGTAAGACCGTCTGTATGTATGACTTCTTCGACAACTTTTGGATATTTTTGTTTGAGTCCCTCGATCAGTGCCTGGGCCTCCTGACGTCCGAGAAGCGCCGCACAGTTTTCGCTAATGACTTTGGTGAGGTGAGTGACAATCACGGTTGAGCAATTGACGACCGTATAGCCTCGAAAAGAAGCTTCGTCTTTTTGGGAGGTTTTGATCCATACGGCATCAAGACCGTAAGCTGGTTCTTTGGTGCGAAGTCCGTCGAGAGGATCAGAAATCTCATCTGGCGCCATAGCCATTAGGTAATCAGGCATCAGATTTCCAGTGGCAATGGGATTTCCTTTTAGCATGATTTGATATTCACCAGGCCTTAGTTGAATATTGTCTCGTACCATGATCATGGGTACGACGATTCCTAAATCTTGGGCAAACTGTTTTCTAGACGAGACGATTCTTTCCAATACTTCTCCATCTTGCTCCGTATCGACCAAAGGAATGAGGCCCACTCCAACTTCAAGGGCAAGAATGTCGACACTGAGGAACGCTTCCAGGGTTTCTTCATTTGATTTAGCTTCTTCTTTTGTCTGTTTTGCGGTAACGGCCGCATCCTGTTCGCGCTTTATAAGTTCCTTATCGGCGGATCTAGCTAGGAAGTAGCAGCTCAAGGCAAGAAACATAAATGGTAGAAAAGGAAGGCCTGGAATCAAAGCTAGTAAGGCCATAAGAGCAGAAGCAATATAGAGCGGCTTTGGCTGAACTAAAAGCTGAGTGTTGATATCTTCAGAGAAGGCCTTTTCACTTGCAGCTCTTGTCACCACCATACCGGCAGCAACCGAGACAATTAGAGCAGGAATTTGACTTATTAACCCGTCACCCACGGTCAATATGGTGTACTTTGCAGCAGCGCTGGCAAGTGTCATATTGTGCTGCACAACCCCAATTAAGAGGCCAACTACCACGTTGATGAGAGTAATGATAATTGCAGCGATGGCATCGCCTTTAACAAACTTTGAGGCACCGTCCATGGCTCCGTAAAAGTCCGATTCACGCTCGATTTTAGTGCGCCGACGTTTGGCTTCGTCTTTTTCAATCAGACCTGCATTGAGTTCGGCATCAATAGCCATCTGCTTTCCAGGCATAGCATCCAATGTAAATCGTGCGCCAACTTCCGCAACGCGGCCGGCACCTTTCGTGATAACCATAAAGTTGATTACAATTAGAATGGCGAAGATGACAATACCCACAAAGTAGTTGCCGCCGACTACGAAATTACCGAAGGAGGTCACAACGGCACTCACTTCATCCTGTGGGCCTGAAAGAAGTATGGCTCTTGTTGTGGCTACGTTTAAGGATAACCGGAAGAGGGTACTAATAAGCAAGATCGAGGGAAATGTCGAAAATTCTAGGGGTTCTCGAATATAGACAGAGACGAGCAGAATCAAGACACTTACGGTTACAGATACCGACAGGAGGATATCCAGTAACAGGGGTGGAAGAGGAACGATCATCATAAATACGACCGCTAAAATGCCAACTGCAAGCTGGACATCTTTGCTTTTTAGCATTGCTAGGAAATTGGTTTGATTGGTTGCAGCCTGTGCCATTTAGGAAACCCTCCTTTCACTGAAGCTTCTTCCCTTTAGCCTGAATACATAACGGATTACTTCAGAGACAGCCTTGTAGAGTCCTTCTGGTATCTCATCACCAACCTCTAGGGTTTTGTACATGGCCCTTGCTAGAGGTTTGTTCTCTACAATTGGAACGTCTGAAGCTTTTGCCGTTTCTCTCATTTTAAGGGCCAGAAAATCCACTCCCTTGGCAACAATAACGGGGGCGCCCATACCTAATTCATAATGTAGGGCCACGGCATAGTGAGTAGGATTGGTTATGACAACGGTGGCTTTTTTTGTGGCCGATATCATTTTTCCAGCAATCATGTCTCGCCCCATTTTTCGAATTCTGTTCTTGATTTGAGGGTCAACTTCCTTCTTTTTAAATTCTTCTTTTAAGTCTTGCTTACTCATCATCATTTTCTTT
>CAIMVM010000037.1 GCA_903844895.1 uncultured Pseudomonadota bacterium | reverse complement strand
GCACCAATGCGTGGCAAAGGAATTGGATCGAGTGCAACAAAGTTACTGACGCAGTTTGGTTTTGAGAGCATTGGCTTTGAGCGTATTGAAGCTGTTGTGAATGTGGAAAATATCGCTTCTCGTAAGCTTCTTGAGAAATCTGGGTATACCCTAGAAGGCATCATGCGAAAGAAGTCTCGTAAAGAAGATGGAACGCAGATAGATATGGCTCTCTATGCAGCCACACGAGAAGATTGGCAGGGGTAATAAGTGAAAGATCTGGCTGTTTTTGTCGGAATTCTCTTCATGCTGGCAATCTTTGCAGGACCAATTTCTATATTGATTGCAAAGTTTAAAACAGACTCACTCATACTCTTAATACTTAAAAGAGTTTTTCAATCCTTGTTTATATTCGCAGGAATGGTCATAGGTGGATTTTTCTTAATGACTCGAAGTATGCAAATCGAAATTAGACTAATAGGACTAATATCTATTTCTCTTTGTTATATAGGTATAAGAAATGAATACTTCCCTAACTTCAAAATCCTAAATCGCATAGGGATTAAAACAGGCAGAAGTAATGGAAAAGATGGACATGGCCCGGAGGGGCAGCATTAAATAAACATGGTGACTAGCTAACAAATGCTCTGACCTGCCAGAACGCACTCAAAAGCGGCATTGTTCCAACCTAAAATCGAAAAAGTTCCAACCCTAGATTTACGGACCAAGTGAGCCTATTTGCCGACATTCCCTCTACAGGAATTACGCATCAATGAAAGGCTGGCGTGGCACCTATCACCGTGACAAGTGAAATCGCCTTGGCACCAGTTATCTTTATGACTGCTCTACTACGCCGTACTCATCAATTTTATAAAGGGTACGCGATTCCTTTGTAGTCATTGCAATCAAAATCCAAATAATCAACCAAAAGCCAATGGTAACAATAGATAGAAGGAGGTGAAGAATATGGTTCGGACGCTTACCGTAGAGAAGGACTGCACTGAAATCATCTTGTAGCTCTACGCGGTATCCATTAGCAACACGTCCCACCACAAAATCGCGCAGAATCTTTACGCGCTCTGGATCTGTTTTAAGACTCAGGACTCCAGATGCAACAAGTTCTTGTGTGGTTGGTTCGGGTTTGCCTCGAACACTTACTGCAAACAAGAGTGCAATAATTCCGCCGAATAGCCCGTACACCCAAGTCTTTGTCGCGATTGCAATGATGATTGCCACAAGAACAGTCATGGCGATTTTTATGTTGCGTGGGTCTTTAGCTAAGGCTTTTAATGTGTCCATACCTATAAGTATGCTGGCTTTGGTCTAAAACACAGAGGAATTGAGCCGCAGCAAATACTGAGCCTATTGGTTACATGCGCTTTGTCAGTTGAAGCACCCATTATTTCATTTTATGAAGCCCTGTATAGAGCCTGGTTGCGAGAAAGCTGCAAAGCCATGGTGGAGGTGCCGGGAATCGAACCCGGGTCCTTCGGTGCAAAAACAGGGCTTCTACGGGCGTAGTGTGATTATCGCTTTCTCAGTCCCGAAGTTTCTCCACACGACTCTTCGACGAACTCAGTTGCAAAAATGTTCTC
>CAIMVM010000036.1 GCA_903844895.1 uncultured Pseudomonadota bacterium | reverse complement strand
CCCACCCATGTGGAATTGGTTGGTTTTAAAGAGCAGTCCGCACTTGCGGATTCCTGCGGTTTAAAGCCCCTTAAATCCTATTCATTTCCCTTTATGCGTTTTATGGGACCGTACTTTATCTATAATGAATTTATTTCGGTCTGGCAAAGGGAGTCCTGATTGGCATCGATGGATCAAAAACCACTGGTTTCTGTAGTGATACCCCTTTACAACGCCAGTGCCTTTATTTTGGAGACCTTGAGGTCCATCCTGAGCCAAGATTATCCTAACCTCGAGGTTATCGTCGTCGATGACTGTTCCCCTGATGGATCCTTTGACTTGGTGGCTGACTTTATTCGCAGTCAAAAAGAGACGCGCGTTCAACTGCTTAGAAACGATAAAAACCTTGGGCCGGAAGGCAACTGGAATCGAGCTCTTCATTTAGCTAGCGGTCCCTACGTAAAATTGGTTTGTTCCGATGACACCCTGGAGCCTGGTGCCCTTTCCAAACAGGTCGCGATTTTTGAGAATCCAGAAAATAGAGGTCTTGCTCTAGTAACCGGGCCTCGTGTGGTGATCAATTCCTCTGGCAAGCCCATGGGCGTCCGAGGAGATTTGCACAAGGGAAGGATATCGTCTCTGATCGCCATCAAAAAAGTCATTAGATCAGGAACCAATCCCCTTGGCGAGCCCGCGGCTGGAATGTTTAAAAATATAGATGCTGAAAAGATTGGCGGTTACCGTATTTATGCTCCCTATGCCATCGACGTCGATTTTTGGATAAGGCTCCTTCAGCGAGGAGACTTGTGGTTTATGTCTGATCCCGTCTCGACGTTTAGAATCTCGAAACAAAGCTGGAGCTCAAACATTGGACTTCGGCAGTCTTTAGATTTTAGAAAATTTATTGCGCGGGCTAAACAAGAAAACTCCCTAGTCATTAGTTCCCTAGATGTGTTTATCGGAAGCCAGAAATCCGTGATTTTAGGATTTCTAAGAGTCCTTTACTTCAAATTTTTGGCTTGATGGTCCTATCCCTGAATCGCTCTCACGTCAAAAAAGGTGAATGAAAAGAGGTATTTTTGATCAAAATTTCTGTAATCATTCCCATCTATAACGGTGCGAAATTTTTAGACGATGCCTTTAAAGGTCTGGAACATCAAACCATCGACCCCAAGAGCTTTGAAGTGATCGCTATAGACGATGGATCCACGGATACCTCCTATGACTTTCTTATGAAGTACGCTAAAAACTCACCTAAATTCACATTTCAATTTGATCGACAAAAAAACAGTGGGGTTTCCCACACGAGAAACGTCGGTGCCTCACGGGCTACTGGCGAATTCCTTGCTTTTTTAGATCAAGATGCGATTCCAAGACCCAACTGGTTAGAAAGTGCCCTAGAGTGTTTTAGGGATTCTCGTATTTCTGTGGTCGAAGGGCGCATCCAGGCCATAAAAACATTTGAGGCGACACCTCTCACCCACATCCTCGAGAATGAAACGGGAGGCCGATTTATGACGGCCAACTGCATCTTTAGAGCTTCCGTCTTTCGTGAGGTTGGTGGCTTTGATTTAAATTTCCCTTACTTTCTTAAAGACTCTGATATTGCCTTTTCCATTCTAAGATTAGGTCATAAAATTCATTGGGCTCCGGAAGTTGTTGTCGATCACCCTTATGTGCAAAAAACCATGTCCCAGCATGTCTGGCAAATGACCACACTTGCCGAAAGAATTCCCATTCTTCTTCATAAGCACCAAGTGGATTTCAAGTTTTGTAGGACCCATGGCATACCTTGGCACACCATGACCGCATGCCCCCTTTACTTCTACGGATATTTTGTGGCCCTTGTCGGCATTGTGATTTCAGGGCTTACTTTTAACTCAGGCTCACCAGTCCTCTCCTATAGCTTGCTGTTTTTGTTTGCATGTCTCTATGGGGTGAGCTTTTTGGTGACTTTATATGCTCGATTTAGACATCGAAAGGTCTCCCTCAGCGAAGGATCTTTGTTTTTTCTTTGGTATCTCATCATTCCCTATAAAAGGCTGTTTCATCTCATCCGAGGAGCTTACAAATACAAAGTCCCCTTGCGGCTGATTTAATGAAAGACCTTTCTTTTAGGGAATCCGGCCCAATGGTGGGCAAGACAAGAAAAAGGTGCCTCTTAAGATAAATCCCAAAAACTAGATTTTAAGCTCCCTAAGGCTACCAATCACCTCGTAAAGAAAGTCTCAACATGAATTCCACCTCGAAAAAGAATCCTATCCAAGGCGAAAATAACTCTAAATCTTTAGACGGCTTAACTTGGAACTCCCTTGCCTCCGAGCGCCTGGCTTGGTTTCTTCTAAGTGTTGTGGTCACGGTTTT
>CAIMVM010000035.1 GCA_903844895.1 uncultured Pseudomonadota bacterium | reverse complement strand
TTAATTGCCTTTATAGCTTCGAGAATTTTTGAATCTAATTTTTTATAGGTGCCTTTATCTGAGCGAGACTTCGGTTTTAAACCCTCGATTTGATGACCTGCTTTTTTATAGTCATAAATCCATTGCAGGAGTGTCGAACGTTTAATACTCGTTCTTTTTGACATAGGAATTTGATAACTGCGCCCAGATTTCTCAGCCAGCAGCCTTTGTTTTTCCCCATACCCCAACTTTACTCCTGTAACAAACTCAGAAATAATCCCGAATTTAAACGTCGCCAGAGCCATTTTTTCCTCTTCTGTCATTTTCTTCTCCACATTGTTAAATTTTTAACCACAAAGTTCTTGTAGTAAAATTAACAACAGATCGTAATGACAAGCCTCGGTAGGTTCGAGAAAATCGCAAGAATTACTACGCTAATTCAGACAGAAATTGGCACGATGAGGTGTGAAGTTGGGTTAGTCGCTCAAGTAAAGAAACTTTACTATTATCATCACCGTATTCAATTCTAACAAAATTGTTAAACCGCCTTAGCCATTGCCAAGATCGCTGTCTTGGATGGGATCCTGACCATTTGCCATTGGACAACCTTTTGGTGAGGGTCACTGAAATATCGTCTGACGAGCTTTGATAGCGTTTAAAATAGCCCTCAGGCCTTATAGTAACTACCGACTTACAGGAATCACAGCGATAGCGCTTAAGCCATAAGGCTACTACAAACCCCACAAATCGAGCTAAACGATAGCCATGTCCCCATAATCTTGGGGACTTACACGAAGGACAAATGTCAGGCTTTTTCCAATTGAAATTCTTTCCCTGAACTGATAGCTCTACCAATGAGAAGCGAGTAAACACAATCATGGCAAGTTTCTCCCAAGCCGAGCGGTCTTTCACACCCTCGGCTTAACTATTTCCTGCGCTATACATAATAATGAGATAATTTACTGCTACAATCCAGAATAGCTCGGTAATAACAGGGGTATTTGAACTAGATTAAAGAGCGAGATAACACATCTGTTTGATTTTGAAACTGACAAAGGGTCAAAAATAATAAAAAGGTGCCCATCTTTCAAGATGGGCAGACAGACAAGCATTCTGATATTTAGGTCATTTAAGACTTTACCGTGAGGCACGTCTGGACCTGTTGCTTTTTTGGATGAATGTTCTTTCGGATAACTTGATCATGTACTGAATTAACGCAAAGCGAAAATTCGCACGCGTATCAAACAAAGCTCATGAATTGCTGCAGCGTAGCAATCTAGCTAGATTATATTAGCTGTCAATTACTCGTGAAACAGATACTGATATCTGTTTCACGAGCGTTAAAAAGATGTTAATATCTATTTTACGAGTTAAAAAACCATTAATAACAAAAGGTTAGATATGAGTTCAATTGATAGGCTTCTTGCCCGCTGGGCCTTTGATGAAGTGCAAACTTTAACTGGTCCTATGTGCTTTTTGACTGGGCCTCGGCAGGTTGGAAAAACCTATTTAGCAAGAACACTTAAGGCAAACTATTTTAACTTTGACACGATTGAAGTTAAAAAAGCTATGCTTGCCGATCCATATTTTTTTAGAGGATCAGAAACATTGGTGATTTTTGATGAAATCCACAAAAGGCGTGACTGGAAGAAGCTCCTCAAAGGGTATTATGATTCTCCGGAGCGGCGCGAGAACTTTTTGGTTACCGGATCTGGTCGATTTGATTTCTTTCGCAAAGGTGGGGACAGCTTGCAAGGGCGTTACCTGGCAAATCAGCTTTGGCCACTTTCTTATGATGAGATATACAACCCTGGCAATGGTGAATGCCAACCGCGAGACTTTGCAACATGGGAGCCCTCTTCCACTGCAGAAAATGATATGGATTTAATCCGACTCGGCGGCTTTCCTCAACCCTTTTTACGAGGGTCTGATCAGTTTCTTCGTCGTTGGCAAGAACAATATCGCGATCGACTTGTAAAAGAAGATGTACGCGATTTCTCAAATGTACAGCGTCTCGACCGCCTTGAGCTACTCACGCGAATTCTGCCAGAAAGGATATGTTCTCCGCTTTCAATTCAAGGGCTTTCAGAGGACATTGAAATGAGCCCCGTTGCCGTCAAATCATGGCTCAGGCTGCTTGAGCAAGTTTATTTTGGATTCTTAATGCCTCCCTATCATAGAAAGATTCACCGAGCAGTAAAGAGAGAAAAAAAGTGGTACTTCTATCAGTGGACATATCCGCAAGATGAAGGGGCACGACTAGAAAATTATTTGGCCGTGCAGCTTTCTTTAGCCTGCTCGGCTTGGAGCGAAAATGGTTTTGGTAAATGGGAAGTCTATTATCTGCGAGATCAAGACAGGAGGGAGGTTGACTTCTTAGTTGCCAGAGATTTGTTGCCAATGGCACTTCTAGAAGTTAAAAATTCGTCTCCAGAACCAACCGCAGCATTGCGTTATTATTCACAGAAATTGAATGTTCCGGGCTACCTCATTACTAAAGATAGTGGTCCTCGTCAATACAGCCCTAAGCTTTGGAGCATGGGAAGCCAGTACTTTTTAAAGGGCTTGAATCGCTGATTAGATTCCGCCGAGTAAGCCGAGGATGTTTCACACTCTACATCATGCCGCCCATGCCACCCATGCAGCTGGGGGGTAAGTGACCTGTAATATTTAGAGGTATAGAGTTGTATTTAAAAGTATTTTTAACCAAAATTTCGCCGTCAAATTTCCCCTATTTTGTATTGAGAAGTATCTAGAAGTAAAAAAACTGGGGCGCTACTGGGGCGCTAACAGAAATTTATTAGCAAAACAGAAGCAAAACCATAGTGTGCGATTTCGATTGCTCTAAGAGTAAGTTCTAAAAAACTTAGTCCATTGGAGAAACTAAAATGAATCAGAAATCAGTCAGTCAAATTGTAACCTCTGAGGAAGCACCTACCAAGAAGGTAAAAGGAAGTAGCTCATCGCCTATTCGGCTTCAGAAGCAGGCCAAAGAAAAGTTGGACTGCCTGCTGACCCGAGCAAACAAAAATCGTGTTGGTAGAAAGATCAAAGCCGACGATCTCTTTGGGTATAGTTTAGATCTTCTAACTGAAGAGCACCTTAAGGATCTAATTGTTTTATTGATACACCTCGGATGTCCCGGTCCGGCGCCGACCCGGTTGACGAATTTAACTATTTGTCCACAGGGAGTATCAAATTATGTCGATGGATCCATCAGGTCCCTCAGGTCAGGGATTGGTGCGAAAGCATTCGCATGAGTTTAAGCTAGGGGTAGTAAAGCGCATTCAAGGTGGCGAGAAACAAGCCAAGGTATGTGCCGAGTTGAATCTAGGGCCAAGCCAAGTATCTCATTGGAACAAGGCTTTCAAAGCAAATGGCTCAAATGGACTTCTTCCGAAGAGTTCGAGACCCAATCACCAGCCTAAGAAAACGAGTCAGTGGGTCATTGACAAGGTCCTAAGCCTCAAGAAGTCGAAACCTGAAATGGGTATTGCAGCCGCAAGCTCCCACCTTGCCCGGTTTGAGGCAGTGGATCTGTCTCCAAACACGATAGGTAAGATTTTTAAAAAGCACGATCTTCCAGATGGAGATCAAGCTGCTGCGGAAGCGGCTTACCATGTTAAGGGCGACCGGAATAAACAAACTGAACAACAATTGGAGTCGGAGTTAAACGAGTGGGAGCGTTTTGCCAGACCTTTTCCTAACGACATGTGGCAGATGGATATCATGGGCTTCTATATTCGTGATGCCCACAAGGTTTACCTGATCACGGCACTGGATGATTGCTCTAGGTTCGTTGTCAATTGGGGGCTTTTTCGTGAACAAACAGCTGATAACGTCTTAGAGGTGCTAAGAGCAGCCTTGACTAAACATGGAGCTCCTAAGGAGGTTTTAACAGATCAAGGGGCCCAGTTTAAACACTGGGGGGGCGTAACTCAGTTTGAAAAGCTACTTGGCAAGCTTCATATTCAGCACATCAAGGCCCGAGCCCATCATCCTCAGACTTGTGGCAAAATTGAAGCTTTTCATAAAACCATTCACAGGGAACTTATCGACAAGGAGTTCTTTATTTCCCAAGAACAGGCGACAGAAAAAATTGCACGTTTTGTCGATCACTACAACTATGCCCGCTCCCACAGCTCTCTTGAGGGATTTACCCCATCTGACCGCTATTTTAACGTGATCGATGCCGTAAAGAAGTATCTTGTAGATTTCAAAGCTCCCAAGAATCTTAAGGAGGAAGCTGACTCGGTAGAGGGTGTCGGGAGAGGGGCGAGGGTCTATTTGTTCGGTAAACTACTGGGGCATGATGTTCGGATCCAGGAGCTTGCAGGCCAATTGTCGATCTATGTAAACAACCAGCTTTGGAAGGACATTAACTTTATGAATTAAGATTTGGGGGAAAGGTGCCGGCGTCTTTGATTTGGGATAAAATTTAATTATCACAAAAAACAAATCACAAATAAAGGCCGGCACCTATGATTTTAAGTGATTTTTCACCAGCAATCCAGACCTCAATTCTACATTTTGCAAATCCTAAGACAAGTTTGGCTGAGATCGGGTCATTGTATGGGATTTCAAAGCAGGCCGCTGCCAAGAGAATCGCTCTTGGTGGGGCCTTTTTTGCTTCCTACGGCTCAGTAGCCGTATTCCCCGAAAGGGAAAGGCTAATCTCCTTGGAGCAAGAAAATGCCAAACTTAAATCTCTCGTAAAGCACCTCCAACTTATCATAGTCATTTGTAACGCCAACGCCTTCCTAGCAAAGGCTTTCGAGGAGTTAGTTCATCGGTTCTTTCCCAATATAAAATTGAGAAGACTCTCAGCCCTTCAAAAGAAAAGACTGCTCGATTATTGGACAAAGTTTAAATCCTTAGGTGGAACTATGAAGGACTATTGTCAGGGAATCGGCCGTTGCCCCTCAACTCTGCGGGGCTGGATTCAGTCCTATGAAAAATATGGCATGGCGGGACTACAGGATAAGACAAGCCGCCCCCTTCACTTCAGCAATAAAATACCAATTTGGTTTAAAAATCAGCTCTTGATGCTCTTTTTGAGATTTCCCCATTGGACACCCTATCAGTACTACAAATTCATCAAAGGCAACCCCGCCCTTCATTGGCATATTTCTCTTCAGACCATTGCGAAGCTGAAGCTCGTCCATCAAGAAAAATCCCTTGCGGAAAAAGATCGTCAAAAAAAGCTCTGGGCCTTTGCCCCAGGAACTGGGGCCTGGACCGTAGACTTCACCTGCCTCTTAAAGACAGCTCATTATAAGATCCAACTTCTCACCGTGTCCGATGCGCGTCTCGCTTTCTTTTCGAGACAGCTCTTGTGATTGATACCTCCACAGAAATGGTTATGGAGCATCTTCAAAATCTATTTGTAAAGTATGGAAAGCCTTCCTTCATAAAAGCTGACAATGGACCTGAGTTTAGACTTGAGTGTAAAGAACACCTTCAAAAGTTTTGTGTTCACCTCTTCAACAGCCCCGTCTACTACGGGCAGTTTTGCGGGGCTCACGAACGAATTCACAAAACCATCAAACAATCGATTACTGATCTAGGACTCCATCATAATTTAAGCCTAGTCGTCTTAGAAATGGAGCAGTTTAGGGAAGACTACAACCACACCTTACCTCTAGAATCTCAAGGTGGGAAGACACCTGCAGAACTCTACTATTGTGATGATTTTGAGCTAGTAAGGCCGTCACATGTAGAGATTGTTACGCCGTATATTAAAGACGGAGAGATCAGAGTAAAGTTTACGAATCGCTTTGGTGATAAATCTAGAATGACAGTCGGAAAAACACCAGGGCAACAAGTTACTTCTCACCTAGAGCAACCAGGCGCAATCTAAAAGCAATAAGATAATCTTACTTTACGAGGGTCTTGAGCGGTGGCCAAGTAACCTCTATTTTAATGCGGCTAAACTTAGAAAAACTCAGGAGTTAAGAACGGGATACATTATAAAGGTCGGGGCGTGAGGGAGGCTATTATGGATTTATCCCCGGAGAATCAGTGAGCTTCGCTCAATCTTTAACCTGCCGGAATCGTCAACCAACTTTTTTTGGCAAAAGTTAATAATGTCTATTGCTACTACA
>CAIMVM010000034.1 GCA_903844895.1 uncultured Pseudomonadota bacterium | reverse complement strand
TGGGTGCGGCTGATTTCAGACGACCCTATTTTTTATAAATTTCAATAGGTTGTAGAATTTCCGCTTTCCTATGCCGTCGTAATTATCTAACCTAATTCCCTAAGAAATAGTTATCTCATCTTTGTTTTTATGCCAGGGAGGCATTATGGGCGTGGCGTCAGCATTGGAAGCTGCCAGTTCGACTGATTATTTTGTGGATGCAGAGCTTAAGTTTGAGCAGTTGACAGCGGCCCTTAAGGGACGGCAAACTCAGGCTATGAAGTTTACAGACTTAGAAAAAACGCTTGAAAAAGATGGTAGAGAGCTGCTTCGCATGCTTTTAGAAGCCCATATTAAATCCCGTGGGCCTGGTGATATCGGACCTGTTGTGGAGGGAAGTGATGATGTTTTCCGTACTCACCGGAGAATAGGTACTCGCCAAATCAAGAGTATCTTTGGGGACATTGAGTTTGAGCGGATCAGCTATGGCGGTCGAGGCGAGGAAAGTCTTTTTCCAAAAGACGCTCATTTGAACCTGCCTTCGGAATACTCTCATTCACATGAATTGCAGCGCCGAGTATCGCTTGAAGTCATTAAAGGTTCCTTTGATCAGGCCGTTGAGAGTGTCAACGAAGGCATGGGTGTTTTTATTCCTAAGCAGCAAGTCGAACATATTACAGTTCGCGCAGGAGGGGATTTTGAGAGGTTCTATGAACAAAATCTCTCAAAAGAGAAACTTGATTTAGCCAAGCTGGCACCCCTGGTCGTTTTAACCACAGACGGTAAGGGCATCGTCATGCGCAAAGAGGACCTTCGTCCTGCGACAAAAAAGAAAGCCGAATCTAAGGAAAATAAGCTCCAAGGACGTCTGTCACAAGGTGAGAAACGCAATTCAAAAAGAATGGCTACAGTCGCCTCAGTCTACAATATTGACAAATGGGTTCGTTCTGCTGAGGACTTTAAAAATGACTTATCTGGGCCTCGTGAAGCAGATTCCAAAGTTCGCCCCAGACCTATAGCCAAAAGAGTTTGGGCGAGTGTAGAGAAGGATCCTGAGATTGTTGTCGAAGAGATGTTCGCTGAAGCCTTACGACGCGATCCTGATAAAAAGAAGACTTGGGTGGTATTGGTCGATGGTGACCCAAGACAAATTAGCCGCATCCAGGATAGAGCCAATGAGCTTAAAATCCCTATTACTATAGTCTGCGATATTATTCACGTGGTTGAATATTTATGGAAGGCTGCTTGGGTATTTCATGAAAAAGGTGATCCAAAAGCTGAAGAATGGGTAAATGAAAGGTTCATCTCTATACTTGAAGGCAAATCAAGTAGTGTCGCTGCGGGGATTAGAAGGTCAGCGACAAACAGGAAGATGCTGAAAGATCAAAGACTGGCAATTGATACCTGCGCAGACTATCTTTTAAATAAAGCCCCTTACCTGAAGTATGACGAATACCTATCCCAAGGATTTCCCATTGCCACTGGAGTCATCGAAGGAGCCTGCCGCCATCTGATTAAAGATCGAATGGATTTAACAGGAGCCCGTTGGAGCCTAGAAGGGGCAGAAGCTGTCCTGCGCCTTAGGTCTCTTAAATCAAGTGGGGACTTTCCTGACTATTGGATATTTCACGAGCAGAAAGAGCTAGAGAGAAATCACTTATCCAAATATAAAAAGCCCTCGGTAATCAATAAAAATCACATAAAAAAGCTAAAATAGCGTCGTTCTAAATCAGCCGCACCCA
>CAIMVM010000033.1 GCA_903844895.1 uncultured Pseudomonadota bacterium | reverse complement strand
TCTTTTTAGCTTTGTGACATCAAGCTATCCTAACTTAGTATTCGTTCGCGATGGAGTCGAATGGATTGGTAAGAAAGGATTGGTCATCACTTTGTTCTTTATTGGATTAAATATAAATCTTAAAAGTATTAAAGAAATGGGCTTTCGGCCAGCAATTCTGGGAGTCGTCCTTTGGGTTTTCGTTTTAAGTTTTTCAGCATTAGCAATTTCTAAAGGGTGGATTGCCTTAGATTAAAGTTTATTGAAACAATGCCACGTCTTTTCATTAGAAAACGTTGCGCCTTGCCACAGATTTAAATTTTAAGGACATTACCGGTAAAGGGTGTAACTGAAGTGATCTTTTTTGCACTTTGAGCCGCTTCTTCCTCTGTCATATAGAGTCCTACTCGAACTCTGAATGCGAGCGACCCATTTTCCCTTTGGACTGGGGTATAGAATCCTTGGATTCCTTTTTGAGCCAAATTTTCTAATATTTTTTCGGCATTTTCTCGGGATTTCGTAGCGCCTAGGTCAACCGTGAATTTGTCTGAAGGGGATTGAGCATCCTCGGCGGGGGCGATAGCTTTGGAAGCATTTCCAATCGAGTCATAGGGAAGGGATGATGGGCTTGACTTTTTAGACTTTTGCTTTGCAGATTTTGTCGTAACCAAGGTCACCTGTTTAGAGGCTATTAATATTCCTGCTAGACTCATGAAAATAAGCGCAACCGCTAAAAAGTATTTAAAGATTCTTTTTGTCATTTTGACCTTCTTCCCGCATAGAAACATTATGTCTATCTCCTATTTTAGACCAAGCATGTCTGATGTATTACAAGGCAATTTTTGCTGATAAGGAAGTTCTTCCTAGCAAGCCATCGCTCTTCAAGGATTTCTGCATAGGCTATTTTAGGCGGCTCACTGCGACATGACAGTTATGCGAACTTGCTGTTTATGTTCTAATTTTTCGATACCAGCTGGGTTTTTGGAAAAACTCCTAAGTTCCAGAACTGTCATCTCTGTGGGCTTGTGTTCCGACCTAGCAGGCTCTATTTTTACTAAATTGCTTAGGCACACGATGCATTTCATTTTCTATCTCTTAAACATTCCCATTTAAGCGGCAGTTCGAAGAGCACATTTTAAATCCGAATCTTCTTTCGCTTAGGAAAACTTGCGTTTTCCACGCATTTCAGAAGTGTTTAGATCTTAGGCTGCGATAGGTCTCTCCTCGGGGCGCTTGACATAGAAAGTTCGGTTGAAAAATGCAGCGGAAAAAGCCATACAAAAGCATTGTCTTTGCCGTCTAGTGATTTTTGTTTTCTTTCGAGATTTTCGTCCCGTAAAGCCTTGCAGATAAAACTTGGATGATTTTAAGAATATCAAAGGGCAGAAGCTATGTATCTGATGTGTTTCTATCACGTTTTAGTCCTATTGGCGCCGGCGTAATTACAGGCAGTTACAAGACTAATAATCAAGTTTGCATAAGATTTCGACTTTCTTTTTCCGTTCAATTTGAGTCCGGCGGGAAAATGTCAAATTAATTATTGCGGTAAAGAACCCATTAGGTAGTCTGTCTCGGCGCGCTTGTAAAACCTTACAGGAAAAAGGTTTGAGGGAAATTATCTCAGTCAGTCAGTCAGAAAGCAAAGCAAAGATCAATTGTTTCTGGTGAGCATTGATTGAAAGTTGATCCGAATGGGCGCGGTTTTTTCGCAATTGGTAAAAGGAGTCTATATGAGTTCAGATTCCATCGTAGTTAACGATGTTAAAACAAATAATCTAAAAGGTTTTTCTGTTAAGTTTCCTCTCGGCAAGTTAAGTGTCGTTACGGGTGTTTCGGGATCCGGTAAGAGCTCCTTGGTATTTGACACACTTTATGGAGAGGCCTACCGCAGATATGTGGATTCTCTTTCCAGCTTTGCTCGCCAATATTTAAAGGTTTTAGATCGGCCCGCAGTCAGTTCCATTCAGAATCTCCCGCCAGCAATTGCCGTCGGTCAGTCCAAGAGCGGTAGTTCCAGTCGCTCGACAGTCGGGAGTTTGACAGAAATATCAGATGTGCTTCGACTTATCTTTAGTCATCTCGCGGTTCCCCACTGTTCCCAGGGGCATGGCCCCGTGGAGAAAGCAAATCCAAAATTCATGTGGCTCCATGTAAGTTCTAAGTACCCAGATAAATCTTTGTCTATTATGGCATCCTTGCAAAAATGGCGGGGCATGAAACCTGGAGAGTTAAAAAGTAGTTTGGAGGAACTGGGATTTACAAGGCTTTGGAGTGGTGGAAAGGTTGTAAAACTAGAAGATTTAAAGACTGTTAAAGCGGAAAGCTGCGCTGTTATAATCGATCGGTTTGTGAATTCAAAAGACAACAAAGCAAGATTTTTTGATAGCGTGGGAACTGCGTTTAAAGTTGGAAGAGGCTCCCTTGAAATTCATATAGAAGAGGACGTTTTAAAGTATAGTCAGGCATTAGAATGCACACAATGTGGTGAAACGGCGACGTTTCCTAATTCTTCTATTCTCAACTTTAATCACCCTTTAGGCGCATGCCAACAATGCCAAGGCTACGGTATGGAAGCAGTCATTGATTGGAAAAAAGTATTTGCTGATCTTGATAGTTCTATTCATGGGGATGGTATTGTACCTCTCAATTTTGGCGGCCATACTTCTTACTATAAAGACATTAAAAAATCAGCAACGCAAATTGGTTTTGATATCAAAAAGCCATTTTCGAGTTACACGGATCATGACTGGGAATGGATTAAATTTGGAACCCCCTCATCGGGCAAAAAGAAAAGCAGCTTTCTGGGGATGAAAGACTACTTTGACTGGCTGGACTCTAAGAAATATAAGCCCCATTATCGAATGCACGCTGCAAGGTTTAGAAAGTACATCACCTGTAGCGCCTGTTTAGGGGATAGATTAGGTGCGGCAGGGAGATATGCTTTAATTGACGGGGAAAGCATTGGTCAAGTTCACCGTAAAACGATTGATGAACTTACTCTTTGGATTTCAAAGGTCGAGGCTGCTTACCAGGGTTCCCATGATGAAATTGACCAGTCTGGAATTGGGTTAAATGACGCCTTTTGGGAACTGAAGTCAAGGCTGGGTTACTTAGAAAAAATCGGGCTTTCTTACTTGTCTCCTGCTCGATTATCAAAAACTCTTTCCGGGGGGGAGCTTCAGCGCATCAGTATGGCGCGCTGTCTGGGGTCTGCTCTAACCGATACTTTGTTTTGTCTCGATGAACCTACAGCAGGACTTCATGCTAAGGATTCCAGTCGCTTACTCTTAGTTTTGAAAGAATTAAGAGACTTAGGAAATACGGTGGTCGTAGTAGAGCATGAGCCGCTTATCTTTGAAGGGTCGGATCATCTCATTGAAATCGGTCCAGGAGCTGGTTTTCGAGGCGGAGACTTAGTTTTTTCTGGCTCTCCGAGCAAAGTGAAAATAGGTACTGTTGATTTTCCCTTTAGGGAAAAAGTGAAATGGGCACATTTTATTAAATTGGAGGGTGTAAAAACCCATAACTTAAAAAATATCGATGTACGTTTTCCTTTGGGCGCTTTGATAGGTGTTGCAGGAGTTAGCGGATCCGGTAAGACTTCACTTATTATGCATTCCCTTTACCCAAGCTTAGTGAAAGCATTAGGGATCGAGCAAGAGTATGCTACCAGTGAGCCCGATGTGAGAGGGTTCTATCCTGAAAATATTTCGACGATCCTTTCTGCAGTTGATTTGGTCTCCCAAGGTGGCTTAGGACGCTCCTCGAGGTCGACGATAGTAACGTACCTGGGGGTTATGGAGGGAATCAGGAAGCTTTTTGCAGCCCAGCCAGAAGCGAAGGCTAGAAAGCTCATGCCGGGAGCATTTTCCTTTAATGTGCCTGGAGGCAGATGCGAAAATTGTAAAGGCCTTGGATCGGTTATTGAGGACTTATCGTTCTTAGGGGACATGGCCGTAAAATGCCCGACCTGCGAAGGGAGAAGGTTTGGAGATAGTGTTCTAGAAGTGTTGGTAAATGGAAAGAATCTTAATGATGTATTGGCGTTGACTGTAGATGAAGCTCGCAGTTTCTTTTCTGAACATAAAGCCATAGTAAGCGTCTTAGATCATATCATCTCGATGGGCCTCGGTTATGTTTCCTTGGGACAAAATACGAGCTCCTTTTCTGGGGGAGAGGCTCAGAGGTTAAAACTAGTAGATTTGCTTAAGGACACCCATCTTAAGAAGCTTCCTTCCTTGTTAGTTTTTGATGAGCCTACTACAGGACTTTCTGAGCGTGATGTACCGCGACTTATTGAACAGCTAAGACGGCTAACGAGTGTTGGTCACACCGTCGTGGTGGTTGAGCATCATCTTGGGCTTCTCAAATCTGTAGACTGGCTCATTGAAATTGGCCCAGGTGCCGCGGGCGCCGGCGGTGAGCTTATTTTTGAAGGGCACCCGCTCGATCTGAAGGCTGCGGAAAGGTCGGAGACTAGGAAATATCTATTTAAATCATAGG
The DNA here is from genome assembly GCA_903844895.1 of uncultured Pseudomonadota bacterium. Classification (GTDB taxonomy): domain Bacteria; phylum Bdellovibrionota_B; class Oligoflexia; order Oligoflexales; family CAIMVM01; genus CAIMVM01. Next base: position 11,203 of record CAIMVM010000033.1, on the reverse strand, counting down.
CTTATATTTTAGCCCCTTTACATTGTGGGAATTGGATTTAAACTTTTTGATCCTTGGGGGATTGAGTGAGTAAAATAGAAATGAAATTAAGGCGATCACTGCCCGAGCTTTTGCAAAAGAAAGCTCTAGGTGAAAAGCTGTCCATGGTGACTTGTTATGATGCCACAATGGCCAAGTTGATTAACCAAACCGAAATTGACATGGTGCTAGTAGGTGATAGCCTTGGAAATGTCATGATGGGATATTCCGGCACACTTCAGGTGACTCTTGACCATATGATTGTCTATGGCAGCAGTGTGGCGCGAGCTCTAAAAAAAGCTTTTTTAGTCATAGATATGCCTTTTATGTCCTATCAAATTAGCGCTGAGCAAGCTTTAGAAAATGCTGGAAGGTTAGTAAAAGAAGCAGGGGCTGAAGCTGTAAAGCTAGAGGGTGGAAAAGCAGTGGCGGGTGCGGTGAGAAAAATTTCTGAAGCAGGGATTCCCGTTGTCGGTCATCTCGGTCTAACTCCGCAGTCTATTCATGTCATTGGCTCCTATAAGGTTGTAGGTCGTGGCGAGAAAGCAGCTCAAGACTTACTCGAGGATGCCATGGCGCTTGAAGCGGCGGGAGCATCGATGTTGGTTCTAGAAATGGTGCCTGAATCCTTGGCTAAACGAGTTAGCGAAGCCATATCGATACCGACTATTGGTATCGGTGCAGGGCGATTTGTGGATGGTCAGGTTCTTGTTCTCCAAGACCTTCTCGGATTTGATGAAGATTTTTCACCGAAATTCTTAAAAAAATATGCAAATTTAGGAGCCGCAGTGCGCACGGCGCTGACTCAATATAATGATGAAGTAAAATGTAAAACCTTTCCTGATCAGGAACATAGCTTTGGTGACAAAAAATGAGTAAACGAGACTATTATGATGTTTTAGGTTTGCAGAAAGGCTGTACTCAAGCGGAAATCAAATCCGCATACCGGAAACTCGCCCTTAAATATCATCCAGACCGTAATCAAGGGGATAAAGAAGCCGAAGACAAATTTAAAGAGTCGTCTGAAGCATATGAAGTTTTGTCCGATGAAGGCAAAAAGCGAATTTATGATCAGTACGGACATCAAGGTCTTTCTGGACAAGGCTTTTCAGGGTTTCAAGATGTCGGCGATGTATTTTCTTCGTTCGGTTCCATCTTTGAGGAGTTTTTTGGATTTCAAGGGGGTGGCGGGCGTTCTAGGGCTAGGCGCGGTGCGGACCTTCGATATGACTTAGAACTTGAATTTGAACAGGCTGTTTTTGGCCTTGAAACGGAGATTGAGTTCGATAGGGCACGCTCATGTGATCCTTGTGGTGGGTCAGGGGCTGCGTCTAGCGCTGATATTAAAACCTGTAATACCTGTGGTGGATCTGGCCAAGTTCGAAGGAATCAGGGGTTCTTTGCAGTCGCCGTAGCATGTTCCGCTTGTGGTGGGGAAGGAAAGACTATTAAAGTGAAGTGTAAAACCTGTAAAGGTGAGCGCTATACTACGGAACATAAAAAGTTAACGGTTAAAGTTCCTCAAGGAGTAGATACGGGTCTGAGGCTTCGAGTGCAAAGCGAAGGAGAAGCAGGGCAAGGCGGAGGGCCATCAGGTGATCTTTATGTCATTTTGCACGTGAAGCCATCAAAAGTATTTACCCGTGACGGCAATGATATTTTTATTTCTGTGCCTCTTAATATTTGTCAGGCTGCACTCGGCACTGATCTTGAAGTGGAAACATTAGAAGGAAAGAAGGCTATTTCAGTCCCTGCCGGAACCCAGCATGGACATCGCATTACACTTCCTAGCCAAGGTGTTCCCTTCCTTCGTGGTATGGGGCGAGGAGACTTTGTCGTTGAGGTTCATGTGCAAATTCCTAAGAAGCTTTCCAAAGAACAAAGGGAGCTTATGGAAAAACTTTCTGCGACATTTGGGGATTCGGCAAAACATTCAGGATTTTTTCAAAAGATCTTTGAGTAGCTAGCGGAAAAGTTTAAGTCTTACATCCTTTGGAAATGTGTTTTACATGCCTAAAGAATTTAGATGTGTAGGTGTAAAATTTTAGTGCCAGCGTCTGTATTTTTATTCCATTTGTGGGTCTGTATTGACGTTTTGATTTAAAAGGTTTTGCCAATTACACACCATCCTCTTGGCTTATCTCATTAGAATTTAGGTTCTGCAAGGCACATGAAGTTGTTTCTTAAGGTGAAATTCAGGAGGTGTTATTGTCCTTCAAGTCGGCCCTCGGCCCTCGGCCCTCGGCACGGGCAAGGGACAAGGGACAAGGGACAAGGGCATCTTAGTTTCCGACTTTTGACTACTACATGGGTGTCGTTTTGAGTGGATGCAAGAAATCACTCCTGGTGGAAAGCAAGCTTCAAAACATTTGGACAAATGCCGAGAGCGCAGCGTTTTATGTCGCTAAGAAAGTGATCCACCGTTAGGGCTCATGTTAAGGCGACTACAGATGGCGAAAGAAAGCTTACGGCGAGCAGCTTGAAGTGCGGCGAAAGCTGGAGTCATTTATTTTTAAAAGAGCGGTATTCTCTAAACTCATGACTTCTCTCCTAAGAGATGCTCCCGCAGTCGGTTTTCAAATGTAGGAAGTGATTTAGAGCTTTGATGACGGACAATCAGTAGGTCGGAAGTTCTGGCGCCTTTTCGTCTATTTATTGGAAATAGGATTTGAAGGGTAGAAGCGTCATCTAGCAAAGGTTTGATAGGTTTGAGTTCAAGCATAACAGTCCTAATGTAAGGTTTGACTTTCTTTTTCGGATGGAAAAAATATATAGATCTTCAGATTTTTTCTAGATAGGGAAAATAAAAAAAAATGCAAGTTGCATACATAAAATGCATGGAGGTAGGAGGTTGGTTTTCTGGCGTAAAACCAAGGAGTTATGTTTTGGGCATGATCTTATCGTAGAGCTTCATGACGGATGGCACTGTGAAGATGTCAAGATTTCGCGCGTGATACTGGAACTTTTTGAAATGCCCGCCCTCTGTGGCATCGCCCAGCGATGATTTCCTAAGTTTTTGGCGGTTTAAAGGGACTTCGTTCATGAGTTCGTTGGAAAGAAATATGGACATTTCTCCATCATTCCATTTGTGGCGCATGGACAATACATTGTAGAAATTTCTATCGAGTTTGCACTTTTTGCAAAATTTCCAATTTCTTTTGTCGCTATTTAATTCGGAATTTGTTTTTTGACAGTTCGCGCAATACTCCAAAACCCGAAAGTTCTTCGATTGCAAGTAGGCGAAGGTTACTTTTCGGCGATAGTCAGGATTCTTAGCGATTTCTAAATATAATTTATTCTTTAAATCAAAAAGATGCTTTTTTTCAGCTGCCGATTCAGATTTTTTTGCCAAACTTGTAAGAACGAGTGCGGTAAAAAATTTATAGACAAGCTGGCGGTCTTCCTTATTAATGCTGGCAAAAGAAACGAATAGCTCTTCGTATCGTCTGAAAAGTCCAGAATACTCTGCGCTGGGACATTGAGCATAAATCAGCTCTCCAGCGATCATCAAAGAAACAGTCCCTTGAGGAATTTTCTTTGGCCTCACGGAAGCATTACTGGCGATATCATCTTTCATTTGGGACTCCAAATGGGATCATTTTGTTGAAGGCTAGCTCTCAAGGGATTTAAAGCCTTGTGAAGGGTCCATTTTACTCGCGACGATAGCGGGATAGATTCCTGCAAAAATACTGATCAAAAATCCTCCAAGTGCCGTTCCAAAATATACTTTGGCATCATAATTCATCGGGAGTTTCGCAAGAAGGTAAATCTCTGGAAGTTTTACAAATTGGTATCTCTCAATGGCAAGGGACACGATAAAAGCTAATCCTAAGCCACCTATAGCTCCCACGCCTCCCATGAGCGCCCCTTGACGGACAAAAATATTCACAATCTGCCTATTTTTCGCACCGAGTGACTTCAGTACAGATATTGCTTTTTGCCGTTGCACAACGCTAATCACGAGTGTCGTTAAAATATTAAATCCGCCAACTAGTGCTACAATAGCGACAAGCAGGCCGATGACACTTCGTTCGAGTTCAATGGCGTCATACATATTGCGATTGTAGTCTTGCCACTCCTTTACGGAAAAATACGGGAAATCCTCGGCCATCTTCGCGGAGATTTCCTTACTATTCCAAGGGGCTTTTAGACCTACCTCTAGTCCTGTAACTAAATCTTCCATATGAAACAGCCTTTGGGCAGCAGGAATAGACATAAGCACGAGCTTATTATCATAGTGGGCTAATCCAGAGTCGTAGGTGCCCGCAATCTTAAACTTTGAAAGGGCTCCAAACGGATCTTCGCTAGTAGGTGACAAAAGCTCGATGGTTTCGCCTTCTTTTAATCCTAAAGTTTTTAAAAGGCCAACACCGAGAACTACGGAAGGCTCGAAATCTGGAGTGGCCAAGTGCTCTGGATTTAGAATTTCCTCATCTAAAGGCGTCAACGCGGTTAAAGGTCGAACAAACTTATTTAGATCTTGAACCTTTGCGCGTTTCGACGGTGATATCCCTCTGACAAGTACTTGATGCATGGCGCCTTTGTATCGGGCCATAGATTCCATATGTATAAAGGGTGAGACGCCAGTAACATCTTTTGCAAACTTGGCTTCGACATCGTCTTGCCATTTTTGGGGTTCCGTCATGCCGGAGGGAAAGCGAAAAATGAGGACATGGGAATTGGCTGCTAAAAATCTATTTCGAAGTTCCGTTTCAAATCCATCAATCACCGAGAGCACCACAATCATTGCGGCGACTCCAATGGCAATTCCCATCACCGACAGCAACGAAATAAATGAAAAAAAGTTATCCTGGCGATTCGATATGAGCAGTCGCAATGCCATAAAGTTAGAGAAGTTTCGCTTCATTCGTTTAGCCATTCAGCCGCCTGAAGGGCATAGTAGGTCAAAATGGCATCAGCGCCCGCGCGCCTCATACAAAGTAAAGTCTCTAAAACGGCAGACTTTTCGTCAATCCAGCCCGTTGCACTTGCCGCCTTGAGCATGGCGTATTCACCGCTCACTTGATAGACAAGCGTAGGTACTTGAAATTTTTCCTTAATTCTTTGGACGATATCCAGATAGGGAAGTCCAGGCTTTACCATAACCATGTCTGCGCCTTCACCGATGTCAAGGGCTACCTCATGAAGTGCCTCATTGGAATTCGCTGGGTCCATTTGATAATTTAGCTTATTTGAGCTCCCTAATGCTTTGGCAGATCCTACTGCATCGCGAAAGGGTCCATAAAAACTAGAAGCGTATTTTGCAGCGTAGGACAAAATTCGAGTATTGACATAATTATGATCGTCAAGGGCCGACCTTATACCAGCAATGCGGCCATCCATCATATCTGAAGGTGCTACGATGTCGGCACCAGCTTCAGCATGAGAAAGGGCCTGCCTTCTAAGCACTGCTATGGTTTCATCGTTGAGCACATAGCCCGACTCATTGGTTAAGCCATCTTGTCCATGAACCGTATAGGGGTCCAAGGCAACGTCCGTAATAATACCGATATCTGGGAATTTCTTCTTTAACTCGCGGATAACTTTTGGAATCAGTCCCTCAGGATTATAGGACTCTTTAGCATCTAAAGACTTCTGTTCCATTGGAATGACTGGAAATAGTGCGACTGCAGGAATGTTATGTTGAGATACTTTATCCATCAAGCGCAGAAGATGGTTTAATCCAAGCCGCTCGACACCCGGCATCGAAGGAATACTTTCTTTCAAGTTGGGTTCGCCGTGAACAAATACCGGAAGTATCAATTGATCTACCGATAGTTTTGTTTCTCGTTGAAGTCTACGACTAAACTCAGCGGATCTCATTCGTCGCATGCGGCGGCGAGGGAATGCTCCAAAAACACTCATTAATATAACCTTTCATGGATCAAAAGTGATTCTAAAGTCTTTCGCGATTTTTGCTAGTTTTTTATAGGGTGCAGAATTCGGTTTTTTAAACTTTCGTAGAATCAACTTGGAATCGCTGCTTATTTAGTTGATACTCTTGATATGTTTACATTCGGACTCTGCCTAAGATTGGGGAAAACGTTGGAGGCTTCAGTGCCTCTGCTTATGGCCTAGGCCATATTCTGAATGAGCTAAACTTAGAGAAAAGGCATCCTATGGAGAGAATTCTTGGCATAGACCCGGGCTCTAGAGTTTGTGGGTTTGCTTTAATAGAGTCCGTCAAATCATTTCCAATTCATGTGGGAGATTTTAAACTCTTAGACCTGGGTGTCTTAAAGGCCCGTGTTGAACTTTCTTTTCCGGATCGTATCGGCCTTCTACATGAGAGACTTTTTGAACTAATTCATGAACTTAAGCCAACTCGGGTGGCTATTGAAGACAGTTTTTGCGGTGTTAATCCTCGCTCGGCATTGAAGTTGGGCCAAGCGCGCGGCGCTCTAATTTCGGCCATCCATAGGCATCGGCTGCCTTTGTCGGAGCTTTCTCCAACTCATGTCAAGAGCATGGTCGCAGGGCGCGGGGGTGCAGCCAAACTAGACTTGGCCAAGTATTTGAGTTTTCAGTTCTCTAGAGACTTCTCAAAAGTTCCTTTAGACGCAACGGATGCTTTTGCCATTGCTCTGGCTGCCGGCATATCTAGGACCGAGGTCCCGCCAAGCCCCCGTAAGGTGAAGGGTTTTGAGTCAAATATTTAATTCACTAATGACGCTTGACGCCCGGCGGGTTTACCTCTAGAAGATAGAGCCTGTCGTTTATGACGGTGATTCTAGCTATAGAGGTTCTGCTTATGAAGCGTATTCTGGTCGTAGATGATGACAGGACACTGCGTGAAAATTTGGCGCGGGAGTTGGTTTCTCACGGTTACGAAGTACATTTGGCTGAAAACGGCAGAGATGCCGTGGAGCGGGTTCGAAATTTAGAATTTTCAGCGGTATTCTTAGATGTAAATATGCCAGTTATGAACGGTATCGAAGCACTACAGGAAATCAAGACGATCAGTCCTGAAACTTTCTGTTTAATGCTTACGGCGTATTCCGATGTGAAGGATGCTGTTACGGCAATCAAGTATGGCGCTTTTGATTATCTCGAAAAACCTATTGAAATTGAGAGATTGATCTCTTTGATGGCGAAAGCTGAAGCAGCAGAGTCCTTAGTCTCTGATTTGCAAATGTCATCACCGACAATTCAATTTTCTGAAGGCAGAGAGATTGTGGGTTCTTCAGCCGGCATTAGAAAAGTTTTTGATGTCATTTGTAAGCTGGCAAAAGTCGATACTTCCGTATTAATTCGGGGAGAGTCTGGCACGGGCAAAGAACTCGTTGCTAGAGCTCTGCATTTCAACTCTCAGAGAAAAAATGGCCCTTTTTTAGCGGTCAATTGCGCAGCCATCCCTGAAGGACTTATCGAATCTGAGCTTTTTGGACATGAAAAGGGTGCGTTTACTGGGGCGGATAAGAAGAAAATTGGAAAATTTCAGATGGCCCAAGGCGGTACTCTTTTCTTAGATGAAATTGGGGACATTTCACCAGCTGTCCAGGTAAAGTTACTTAGGGCATTGCAGGAGCGAGTTGTCATGCCTGTCGGAAGCGCAACGGAAACATCGATTGATTGCCGTATTATTTCAGCAACGCACCGCTCCTTAGAAGATATGATTAAGACTGAAAAGTTTCGCGCGGACCTTTTCTACCGGCTCAATATCTTGCCTATTCATTTACCGGCACTTAGAGAGCGCCGTGAAGACCTTCGTCATTTAGTGGAATTTATAATTAAAAGATTCAATAAACTACATGGACGACAAATTAAGGGACTTAATTCAAGGGCGTTTGAGCTTGTTAGCCAATATAGCTGGCCAGGAAATATTCGTGAGTTAGAGAATGCTATTGAGCGGGCGTTTATTTTGGAGCCTTCGGAAATTATTAGTGAGGACAGCTTGCCAGAGCATATCGGGGGAGTGACCGAAACAATAGGAGATGAGAGAAAGGGCGCCACCACAGAGCCTGACTTCGAATTTGAACCTTTAAAAGAAGGAAGCTCCTCAGTTCTAAATTTCCCTGAACTAAAAGAGCAATTTGAACGTGAATTTATTATGAAGGCACTCAGAGCTTATGGCGGGAGAATCAATCGCACCGCCGATGCGACAAAAATGACCAAGGTGACTCTATTGCGTAAGCTTGAGCGTTATGGAATCGATCCTAAAGAATATCATCATTGATAAGTGATAGACATTAAAACTCGAGGCGGCTCTTTTCTAGGGCCGCTTTCTTCTTTTCGAACAGTTGTTTTCATTTCCTAAATCAGAAGATTTGGATTTGACTAGCGTATCAGCAAATGCGCGCTATCAGAAACCTATCTGGTACTGTCAAGATTTCCCACTTTTTAGCCGAAAAAGCACTTCATTAGAAACTCGAGCCCCCCCCAAAAAAATGCTCTTTCATGAAAAGTGAACCCCGGTAGTAAACTTGGGGTGTTTTGCAATTTCAACACTGTTCTTAGGTATTTTAATCAGTTAGCCGCTTTATTTGGATTCCTGTTCGAAGCAAGGTACTCCTGTTCTTGGCAAAAAATAGGGAGGAAAGGCCTGGCGTAGGCCTCGAGCCTTAGGCCTAGTTTGCCTAAGCATGGTAAAATCAATTACTCGCGTCAATTGGGCAAAGCCATTGCTCACTTCTGGTCACTGAGTATCATTGTTTTGTGGAGGGTGATGTGGACATAGGTAAAATCAATGAAATTCAAGGCTTGATTGGCCTTGCTTCGAGATTGGAATTATCTGACGACATTCAGCAACGCGTTAGAGACTATGTTTTGTCTTATCTCGGACGTGAGGTCACTTCTAAGTCCCAAAATAGAGATATGCGTATTCGTGCCCTAGTTGAGAAAAAGGCAAGTTGGAAGATTCTAGAGCCTGAGTTGATGCTTTGGATAAAAGAGGCCAAAAACTCCGATTCCATTACTCGCTGTATTGAGCTTGCTGTTTTATATGACAATAAAAAAAATATTCCAGAATGGTTTCACTTAGGGACAGCTTATGGCCCAAAGTTATTTTCAGAAATGCATGAAAGAATTAGAGCCAAACTTGTGACGGAGCACTTTCACGACGAACAGGGCAAAGTAATGGCTTCCATCTTGGAACCAGTAATGAATGAAGCATGGCTAATTCTTCCGGAGAGATTGCTTGTATACAAAAATTTACTTGCAGACAAAAGACGTGCCTATGTCTACTTTTGCCAATACGAAACTGATCTTGTCAGCGCCATCCAAATGTATTCCAGAGCGATTGATTATCCATCGGGGGCTTTTTATGTTGCTACGGCGCGGGTTCTGCTTGAAGCCGGAGATAATGTAAAAGTTCGTGACATTTTGAAGAATATTTCAGTGAATGACTCCGCATTTAATGATGCGCTTAAAATATTAAGAAACATAGATAGTGACGAACGATCTATACTTGATAGCCAAGCAGCCAAAGCTATTTTCTCACATCCAGATTGGGAGGCCCGGCTTGCAACATTTGAAACCTATCTTGAGCAAATTAGAGCAGCTCTCCCAGAATACCATGAAGCCACCCCAACTCTTAATCACCTAGCCCTCAAACCTCATTCCCTAGTAGGCGATCGACCAGAAGCTATTTCCGAGTTTGCAGAGGTTTGCCTAGGCGCATTTGATCTTTTGGACCGGATTCCAAACCTCGAGGGGATATTTAGGGCTAATGCATTGCAGTTCCATAATGCGACCTTGGATGGTTCTATTTGGCATCCTGTCATGAGAGCAAGTGTAAAAAACGAAAAAGTAATGTTTTGGCAGGCTGTCGCACTTGTACATAGATTTGTTAGTGGCGGCCAAAAATATGAAGAAAATTTATTGATAGCATGGAAGATTTTCAAGGCACAAAAAGAGTGTCAAAAAAATTATTCTTTTAACTGGGAGCAGCTTCTCGATTCTGCAGCAAAATCTATTCGACTCTCGAAAGTAATGAGTGAGCCAGATAAGAAGATCATGGAAGTTCAATTGTCCATATCTAAATGTCCTGAACAGATTACTTCAAGTCAAATGACAGAGTATTTCGATGTGGTTCCTAACAAAAATTACGAAGTAATTAAGTTTTTTAATGCTCAATCGAAGTTTCAAGGAGCTGAGAGTTTTAATCTAACGTTATTGCGAATGCTCGGCCAGGCTATCTGGTATCGAAACCAGGATATAGAGCGGATGTGGTATGTTGCTAAAGAGAACAAAATGAACGACCTCATGTGGCGAACCGCCAGCGTAGCTAATTTTCGCCAATTTATGAATCGAAATTTAGTTGCGTCTTGGTCTGTGTCTGGTGAGAATAGAAGTTTGTATTCAGTTCCTAATATTCAAAAGTCGCATGCGACATATTTTCTGTTTGATATGTCACATTTTCAAAAAAAGCTCTGCATTTCAATTTTGAATCTAGAAGGGAGAATCCGTGAATTGCTTCCGGAAGTCGATAAGTCTTTAAAATCCTATAAGTGGAAGGCGACTAGTGCGCGAGATGTCAGGGTGACCAATGCTATTGAGGCGCTCTCATGGCTTGGAACTATTAAAAAGAGATACTCTTCTATCAATCGTGTGGAAGCAGGTCCACTTCCGCCTTTTTTTGCTGAGGCAGTACCTGTCAATGATTGGACGGATACTTTGGGATGGCTAGGAGAAGTTACGGGAGTTACTTATATTTTTAATAGGGTTGACGAGCTTATTAAGATTTCAGAACAAGTGAATATGCAGTTGCAACCTAGGCCAGAAACTAAATTAGAGTCTCCAGCCGTTAAGTGGGTAAAGTCTTTAGATTATACACATCGAGCTGCTTGGTATGAGTTTGTGGAAAGTCTAAAGAAGCTAAGCTCAAGAGAAATTGAAGATGCTCTTTCTGTGATGATGGTAAGAATAGCTAGTCTTTTGTATGCTAACCATACGATCGCTCTCCAAAGTTTAGTGGAAATGGGGGCGCGTTTGACTCTAATTAGATCTCTAGAAAACTGGATACTAAGTGAAGAACTTTCTAAGTTGAGACTTATGTATGGTGTGGAATCAAAACTTAGTTTGCCAGATTTTATTCTGCTCAATGGTCTTGGGGAGAGGCAAAGGTAAGATGCAAGGTAGGTCTGTCTTCTTCCTGAGTTTTCTATCTCAGTTTTCTGTCTCAGTTTTCTGTCTCAGTTTTCTGTCTCAGTTTTCTGTCTCAGTTTTCTGTCTCAGTTTTCTGTCT
>CAIMVM010000032.1 GCA_903844895.1 uncultured Pseudomonadota bacterium | reverse complement strand
TTCAGGTGAACAGATTTCAGCGGCTATAGCCAAGACAGTGCCCGGGTATCGTTATCGGGCTTTCCCGCCTGATGTGACTTTGTTCGCATTTATGCAGCAAGCTTTAAGTAGTGACAAGTCGTTGCAAGAAGCTGTCTATCGTGTCAATACGGATAGGATTGCTGCTGGTAAAGAGCCTGTTTCTACCAATACCGCATCTTACAGTGACGCTCGTCATACTTTGCCAATTGCACTTCCACATGAGCTTTTCTATACAACGGCTTATCAGTTGGAAGCTGTTGCCAAGGAGGCATTTCAGCCCGAGAAAATCTATTTTAAAGGGCGCAAGCTCAAAGTAGTGGATGGATCGTCGGTCCTCATGTCAGACACCGTGGATAATCAGCAAGAATTTCCTCAAATAGCTAGAGGCTAGCCGAAAAGGTTTAAGCTAAAAAAGTGCTGCAATTTTAAAATGATAAAGTCATACTACTTTTTAGAAAAACCAAATAATGATGCGGAAACATCAAAAACGGAAAAAAGTAGTATGACCGAAGTCAAAATAGCATCCCTGATTCCAATAGTGAAGCTGATTCCTCTTCTTCCGGATACTGATCTTTCCGGCATCATCTGTGAAACGCTGGCTATTGGTCATTCCAATCCTGCTATTTTGGAAGCGATTGATCTCGATCGGGACATTGTTGCACTCGAAAAAAAGAGAGTGCGAATGGAAGACAATCATTGGCTCAGAAGTCACGGACAGCCTGGCCTGGGACTAGATGACGAAGAGTCTCTAGAAGGGTTGAGTGTCGTTAGGCTTAGGACTGGAAGAGAACGGATGCCAGCCATGGTCGTACTCGTTTTTCTTTCACTTAGGGGCTATTTTGGCGGCTACAAAGACAGTAAGACTGCGACGACTCTGGCCGAGTCTCGGACCCTAGAAATTCTATTTATGAATTATGGAATGAAGATGCCAGGTGCCAGTACGATTCTTGACAACATCAATGCTGTTACTCCCGCTACCTTGGAACTCATCTTAGATGCACAAATTAAGTTGGCTGCTTTTGAAAAGTTAGACGATTTTAAAGAGCTTGTAGTTGATTGTACCCACTGCGCAGGTAATGCAGCCTGGCCAACCGATTCTGGTACAATCGCTGGATTGTCCATTCGCGCAGAGCACTTGCTGCGCAGTTTGGTCAAACATGGAATCAGGATCAAAATGCCTGCTGTGCAGCAATCTATGCTAGGAACCATTGAAGAGATTCACAAGAATATTCAACTTTCCGCCGGTAAAAAAGACAGCGCAAAGAAGCGCGGAGTGCTTTACCGTAAGCAGATGCGAATCGCTCGTAAAGTCCGGAAACAGCTCGATAAGGGCCACAAGCGTGCTAAGGAGAAATCAGCAAGTCTTCATATAATGCCCAGCCAACAAAGAACTATCGCTAATATTTTAGAATGGGCGCCAGAGGACATAAATAATCTTGCCCTGGCCATCACGAATGCTGACAAACGCATCAATAGAGACATAAAAGTAGAAAACAAAAATAAGATTATTAGCACTTCCGATAAAGATGCTTCCATGATTGTAAAAGGACAGCGCGACCCTGTTGTGGGCTATAAGCCACAGATAGGAAGATCAGAAAAGGGGTTTGTTACAGCCGTCATAGTTCCAGAAGGCAATGCAGCTGACTCAAGCCAGCTTAGGCCTGTGGTAGATACGTCTATCAAGAGAACCGGAGTAACCCCTTCAGTCTTGAGTTTCGACGATGGATACGCCAACACCAAAGACCGAAAACACTATCTTAGCATCGGGGTAGGAGTTGTAAGTTTTAGCGGTTCTAAAGGCAAAAAAATAATCCCAGAAGAAGATTACAGTAGCCCAGCCTATAAAAAGGCGCGGAAAGATCGGTCAGCAGTAGAGTCGCTTATGTTCACCTTGAAACACAATCACGACCTAGATCAGATGATGCGCCGAGGCATCGAAAATGTCCGCGCTGAGATCCTTGAAAAATCCATAGCCTATAACTTTTTTAGGCTAAGAAAACTCCGAAACGATCGAGCAAAAGAAGAGTCTACTAAACTCGCAGCCTAAAATACCGCTAAGATCTATCTGACTCTAGGATTCCTGCGTCCAAAATAGGACTTTTATATTAGAAATTTACAAAAAACTTTAAAAAGCGGAATTTTTGATTTTTTTCGAAGATTAAAATCCAGTCGGCAGGGTCAGATTCAAAAATTGGGGCCTTTTCGGCTAGGCTCAAGCTATTCAAATTGAATGCGGCTAATTGGCGATCACTATGTGTTTCATTGTGGGTTTTCCTTTGATGGCTGTGATGAACTCGGCAATGCACCTTACCATAACATATTCACAATTTCTCGCTGAATATTCGAGCTCTTTACCTTGATAACTCCCGAAATGACGCCAGGTGTCGAATTTGCCACTGATTGACTCTGAAATCTTAGGAGGGAATCTCATTACTTTTAACAACGGCTCGAACCATTACTCGACTACTGAAATCGTACAATTTATCGAGAATTCAATGTCTGATTTGGCAGCCTTATCGTATTAAACTTGATTGACTGGCTACGCTGGATCACAATCCCAGCGCAGCCAATACCGATGAACTAAAGGTCTACTTTTCCGTCAAGTAACATGCCGAAAAAATCGTCGCGAGTAATGCCGCGCTTCTCTTTCGAGATTTTACGGTACAACAGCTCCATGCGATCCCTATTTGAAAGCGTTTTGCGACAAACCGCGAGATGTGTATCAGTGATAGGTTTTTGTTCAACTGCAGCAACCTGGCAGGAGCCAAAGAGAACTTCAATAGAGATCTAAACATGGTCTTGCCGCTTTTGAGGCGCATGCGCCTCGTCATGAGCTTAGTTCCAACTTGCAGTGAAATTAATTACGTCAATCCGGTGATAGGCAGATAGATCTGCAGTTGGATTTTCATCTTCTATAGTCTGAATAAAATGCACTTCACGTGAACCGCTACATGTGCTGGGCTGAGGAAGTGCCATTTGTAAGTAGCTTTCGGTCATTATAGAAAATCCATTAGCAACAGGTGTTAGACTGTACCCGCTGGCATATTGCTCCAAGATGTGGGTTGTTACCAAAGCTCCGCTACAATACTCTAATGCCCTTGACTGAACTCTAAGTGGTTTTCCCTCGCCGTCTCGGTAGCCTGAGATACTTGTGCTGAAAAGGGTGCCTGTAGATAAAGCCGCTGGCATGTTGTTTGAGCCATTTAGAAGAATTTGCGGGGTTGTATAAGTTACAATCGGAAGTCTTCCATCTGAATAGGCCACCGACGATAGAATGCTAGCATCGCCTTGCTCGGTTCCAAGGTGTTCTATGGAGTCGCTGTCTCGAACATATGCTGTAACTTCGACACATCTACTGAAATAGGGATAATAGGAGATAGTGGATTGTCGAGAGGCCGGCTGAATTGTAGTAACGGGAACACTAAATTGCGTTGTAGTAGTCCAGTTTGATGTATAGAAGACGGTATATGTCGTGCATATGTCGCGAAGCCTAATTTTGTATTCAAGGGTTTCCGAAGGATTGGGATCCGATCCCGTCAAGCTTATGACTAGGGGGTCGGCATAATCAAGTGCAATGACCGCAGGGTCAATGGCAGCACCGCCTTTTTTAAAGACCACATCAACTCTAGGCTTCACGCTCATTATCGGGGTGATTTCGAGGGTGTTGCTCCAAACTCCTTGACCACCTAAAATATCAAAACCTGCAACCATAGAAGAACGAGCCGATACGACCAGCCTAAAGCAATATCCCATTGTAGAACTTAATAAGTCCGCAGGAACTGGTATAGAAATTAGCGAGCCAGCCGCCACCCAGCCAGAATCGGCATTCGCCACCTGCGTCCCTAGCGTAGAATATGTTGGGGCAGAGGTAGATTGTTGGCAAGTATTGGTGATTACTGCTCGAACCCAGGGAGTTGTCATCTGGCTTGTTTCGTTGATTATCGCTGCAGGTAAGTAAAACTGAAAATTGGTTCCTGGATAGGCAACTAGCATATCCCACTGCCCCCTAAATCCATTGACGAGATTCATTTGACTAAAATTAATTGAGCTAACGGGAGTGTATCCACTTGGGGCTGTGTTCAAATGGGATATGCTATAGCCATCTCCTTTATCAATACTTCCTGCTATATTAATACCGTCATTGTTTCTTGCACTTACCATAACCGATGAGCACGGCGAAGAAGCAAGTAAAATATAGTTGCTTACAGAACTGCTGGTCGACCAATCTGAAACTAGTTCCGTAGATATGCCTCCTGAGCAGTCATCATGAAGGATTTCAAATCGATACTGTATTTCACTATAGGTGCCGTAGTATCCACCCAAAAGCGACGCTTGAAAACTCATAGCAGAGCCTACTTTGAATATCGCACCAAAATTGTCATACTGCTGGCCCGTACTGCTCATGTAATATACGGAGGAAGTCAATTCGATACGTGACTTACTGCGAATGAGTCCTGGTAGAGCAACGTCAATGTCGTGTAGATTGTCTATTCTGGCATTCGCAATTTCATAGACTCCATCTCCATTGCGCAAAGCTAATATCAAAGACGTGGAACGATTACTATCTCCCATGCATCCATAAAGATAACTGGGCAATTTAAACGTGTAGGATGTTGTTACATCGACATAGTCCGAGGTTATAGACGTTCCATAAAATTCCAGATTGCTACCTGATGGATTGTAGTAGCAAGTACTACTTGAGAATAACTTCATTTGAGTCATGTTAGGATACTTAGCTTTAACAGCTGTTAGGTCAATTGTGATATCTTCATTTGTTAGAAAATAGGAAGCGTCATCAAAGCCATCTACATTTACAGGTGCGGTTATTGGGACAGTGAGATCGCTAACAAAAGTGGAAAGTCTCGAGCTGAAATCGCCTGCGTATGCTCCCATGTATTCAAATCCATCAGCGTCTTTTACCGACCCCAATAAGTAGACACAGGTTGTAATCCCTGTGGGGGAAGTTACCATAACGTCTTCAGTGGAGGGGGTGAAAGTGAAGCTTGGAGAGGAGCCCCAATTTCTAAGTGTGGTCTTGGTTCCATTGCAGCGATTTTCTTTTTCAAATTTATATTCTAAGTTGGCCGTAGAAGGTGCAGCGTCTAGATTTTCAATGTCGTAGCCAAGAGCCGTCACGTTGATAGATTTTCCTAATCTCAGAATGTTAACAGGGTAGTCCATTGGGGTTGTGCTTACTTCTCCCATTACCATTTTTATAATTCTTGGGGGGATTTTGCCAGGATTCACTATCGAAATGGGCTGTTTTCTTCTGGCCCGCTCACCTTTTTCGCCGCGCATTAAGGAAGTTTTATCTTTTAGATAGCTATATAGATAGATTGGGCAATTGTTGCTTGACACATCAGGAGTGGTTGCAGACCAAGAAACTATGGATCCGCTGCTAGTATTGGGAGTGGAGGACAGGTATATATTAGAGCTTAAAAGTTGCGTTTGCGAGTATTCGCATTCAGATACCATCTCAAACATCACTTCATCATCCACATTTGAGGTGCTCGCTTCTACGTGGAAAGTGGTTCCAGCAACCAAGATTCTTTCTTGGAAGCGCCAATCGAGATTTCCATAGTAAGCGGATCCGGATAGGAAATTTACGGAATTGATATAGCCATATGTGTAGTCGTTTGTGTCATTTACATAAATGGGATAGATTCGGTAGAAATCTCCATTTTCTGATGAACCTGCTTCGTTCACGCCGTCACCGTTTCGAATGGATATCTTTAATTTTAGGCACTGATTTACATCAGCCGCTTCAAGAACAGGCTGAACGGTCAACTGGCTATCCCAATCTTTTTTAAGAGCTTCCTGACTAGCGCCTGCGCAGCCTCTTAGAAATGAAACTCGAGTTTGAGGATTTTGCACGCCTCCATGTGGTGTGATGTATAGATAGATGCTGCTGTTCACAAAATAATATGAGTCTGAGGGATCGTAGTTTAAGTTAAATGATACCCTCTCCATAGATACACTCGAGGGCGCAGGAGTAAAAGTTGGGGTACAGTAAGATACAGTATCTGAGGTGTACGCCCATGCCAAATTTCCTCCAGACATTTGACTGGAGCTAGGACAAGCTGCCACCGTCGAGGGGATTCGGCAGCTTTTACTGCCAAGCTGATCTTGAAACTCAGAGGCAATTGCTACGCTTGTAGAGTAAAAATCTACAGCGCTAGATTGCGCACCAAGTGTCGTAGAGTAGGTCATGGCATTGCAGTAGTTAAAGCTACATGCCACAGGATTGTCTGCTTGAGCACAAGGGTCATTGAGTACCTGAACGGCAGCTGTAGATCCCGAATCAGCCACTGTTTTCTCAATCGCGGCTGTATATTTTTCCGGATCGACTCCTAGGTCTTTGCTAATTGAAGCGGTGGTTGAGGCAATGGTGTCCTGATATATGGAAGACATTGCCTGCGATTCTTCGGCCATCATCGAGACTTGGTTCAATCCTTCGACGGTTCCAGCGGAAACAGCAACATACATTTCTGCTGCTATTTCTCCGGTATAGTTTTGGGCAATCGCCTCAAAAGAGCTTTCTTGAATTTGATTGATGATGGAAGACATTTCAGAAACTTCAACATGGGACATCTCATTTAAGCTTGCAACGGCTCCCTCGGAAACAGAACCAATGAGATCTTTCACCTCGACGGAAATGTCAAAAGTAACCTGGGATATAGCTGTGATAAAGGAGCTGGAAACATCCCCCGCTGTTTCCGCGATATCACTATTTTGAAAAATCTGTGAAATCCCGGTCATGGTGCCTTTGGTAAGGCTTTTTATGACGTCTCCTATGGATTCAGAAAGACCTGCAGCCGAGATATTTTCTATCGTGGATTTAGCTATGATACTCGTAGCAGTTCCTATCATTTCTAAAGGAATGCCAGAGGTTGCTATGGAACTTGCCGCTTGGGCGGATACCTCTGAGGTGGCGTCAATGAGTTCCTCATTTGACGGTGACATGGTTTCCTTGAGTTTGCCGATAGCCTTCATGGTGCCACCAGCTATTGCTTTCAATTTTTTCAACTTATACTCAATATCAGTGGAACTATTGAGTCCAAAGGAAAGGGAGTCGGTCTCAAATGACGTGGAAAGTCTATTAGCTAACGCACCTTTGGTGACAGCTGACGTTGCGATCGCATAGGGATTGTTGGATGGGGCAGATAAAGTCAAGTTAGAAGATTCTATAGCTAGTGAGGCAGAAAGAGAAACCTCAGTTTTTGCAGAAGCCACAATTCCTTTGACTTGGGCCAGATTAAATCCTTGGGCAAAAAGGTCATCTTTTAGACTTTCAATCATTAGGTCGCCCGCCAAGGAGATCTTTTTAGAATCCGAGAGATTGGTGAGGCCAGCAAGTGAGATTTTGCTTGTTTTGCTCAGTTGGGACGTCCCCTGAAAACTACATCCTGATACAATCAAGATAGAAAACCACATAGTTTTAGTTGTCATCTCAAATCTCCCCGCCTTAAATTCATAAAAGGACTATCGGGAGGCATGGCTTGAAACTTACAATTATTTTCGATTATTTTTTGTTTTTGTTAAAACGGAGAGGGAGTCTCCTACTAGCCGGGGTAATGGCCAGTGTAAACGCATGCTTGCAGGAGAATGGGGATTTCATCTAAAGCGGCAAGTGTGGGTGTTTCTCTGTAGCCGGATTTATATCAAGGAGATATAAATGATAATTACCTAATTCTTACCAGAAAGGTTCCATGGGATAAAATTTCAGGTCTTTAGGGTGACTTTTAAAAAGTCTTTTTTTAAAGAGCGCGGATTTGTGGGCCAGTCCCAACTTCATCTTGAAACATCGTCAGATTGGGGAAGGCTTTCGAGAGAGAAGCCTGAAGATTGGGTAAATCTTTGGGCTCAGAGATCAAATGGATATTGGGACCAGCATCGATGGTAAACCATGCCTTGAAAGAGCCCTTTTGGCGTTCGCAGCGAATCCATGATACGAGTTCTAATGTCTCTTCGCTAAGATAACTAACGGAAGGGGAAGCTGTCATTATGATGGAATGCATCTCAAGGGCTTCAGTTTCAAGCAAAGGGCCGAGTTTCTCGAGATTTTTTTCTTTAATGGCATCAAGCATGGCTGATTGGCGTTCTTGAAGCACGGCTAGTCTTGGGCGAAACAGTGGCGAGCTCCATGCAGCAGCATGAGCTTGGGTGGATGAAATTTCTTTCTCTTTGTTGCTTACAATTAAAATAAGATTTGATAGGGGCCAATGGTCCGCAGAAAACTTTGGGGCGATGATTTGTTGCTCCGAAGTGTCACCTTTTAGCCACTCTACGTAGCCCCCGAATAGACTACGTCCAGCGCTTCCAGAACAAAGCCTCGCTAGATGGGAAATTTTGGTTTTGGAAAAACCTTTTTTCTCAAGTTCCTCAAAGCTTCGAGAACCCGTCCAACATGCCAAGCTTGCTATAGAAAGGGCTGCCATTCCTGATGCAGACGATGCGATTCCGCACGACTTGGGAAACGTATTACGAGTGTCTATGGTGATTCTGCTCTTTAGGCCAGTTTGCTCCCGGAGCAAATCTAAAGCTTGAAATATTTTTCTATCACTAGAAATAATGCCTTCGAAAAAAATTTTATCCGTGTCTGAGAGGGAAGCCTTTGTTACGGTTTTTGCATGTTTCAAAGTCATGGAAAGAGAGTTTCCAGCTGGCCACTGCGTTAAAGGATCAGACTTACCCCAATATTTCAAAAAGGCAATGTTGGATGGTGCTTGAACTTCAATTTCAAAGGCCATATCTTAATCCTTCTTTGGAAAACGTAAGGTCGGCCGTTCGCCAGCCAAATTTTTGAAACACCAAGTTAGCCTCAGAGGGAATGTTTCCAACAATCAACAATGCGTCTTCCCCACCAGCTCCCGTGAGTTTCCAACTCCAATTGCTGAGATTGCAATAGGGTTTTAACGCCTCACTAAGCTTCCCAGGGAATCTGGGGGCTCCTTCAAAAAACAGTCGATGGGCCTCAACTTTTTCTAAAAGATAAGGGAAATCATTCCCTAGCCAGGCATCGGTTAGATTTTCTGAAACAGCGTGTAAACTTTGGGGGTCCCTTTTGCTAGCGAGCCATTGAGATACAGATACAAGGGTTTCGCGCGTGGGAGCGCCTTTTCCACCAATCATGATTTGAATTTTGTCTAAATGGCAACTATGAGTCTGCCTTGAGGACTTCGGCCAAATGTCGCTACCAGTGGACATTTCGACGAGCCCTCCCAAAGATTGCGTCAAAATATCATAGCCTGAGGCTTGGCCTTGTGCTCTTTTTTGATCTTTAAAGGCGAGCTGGGCTACATCTAAGACAGACCAACCTAGTTCTAAATGCTTTTGCAAAGCTGCAAACAAGCTTAGCCTTAGTGCGGAAGAGGATCCTATCCCATAGCTGATTTCTATGTTGGAACTTATCTTGATATCTAAGGGAGGTAATTTGCCAAAAAGCGATTCAAAGTATTTTAAGCTTTGGCAGATGAAATCCGGGTCATCATCGCTAAAATATTTTTTTTTTGCCCAGATATCTGAGGCAATAGAAATCCCTTGGCTACCTTGAAGAACTTCCACTGTCAGTCTTTTGTCAAGTGTATGGGCGAGGGCGCGCCCGCCATTCAATACGGCATATTCTCCAGAAAGCATAATCTTGCCAGGTGAAGAAGCCACGGTCATATATGATTCTTCCTAAGTAGCTGCAGATTTTTGGAATGAAGATCCATGTGGCCTTTTTGGATTCCTTCACAGGCAAGGGCGCGAAGCGCTGAAAGATTCTGGGCAAGTCCGACAGCGACAATAATTTCAGAAAGTTCTTTCGCATTTGGAAAGCCTAGAATTTTGAGCGAGGCTCGAGCCGTAGGATGTAGACGCGTAACTCCGCCAACCGTACCAACTGCCATGGGCACTTCTAAGACGCCCTTGAGATTTTGGTTGGAGTCTAAAGACCATTCCGCTAAGGGTTCATAGGAACCATTGCGCGCTGCCCACGCATGGCAGCCTGCTTCAGTAGCCCGCCAATCGTTGCCAGTAGCTATGACTACTGGATCAATGCCGTTCATAACGCCTTTATTATTGGTCGTAGCTCGATAAATATCATGTTTTGCAAATAGCCAAGCTTCTCTAATGCCTTTTGTGACTTGCTCCCCACGATACTCGGGGCGCTCAAATGCACAGGCAGGTATGATACATTCTGCGCGAGCTCTGCGGTGTATGGTCAGGTTTGTCAATATTCTTAGACCAGTCTCGACTCCAGGGAGGAGTTTACCAATCACCTTGGCTAGTTTTTCACATACGGTATTGACGATGTTAGCTCCCATTGCATCCCTAGTATCAATGGAAATATGGATGATTATTTGGTCTAGTTCTGGAAGGGCTCGCCACTCGATATCTTTAACTCCCCCTCCACGTTCTATCAATCGCTCTAAACCGCGATTGGCAAATTCAATGAGATCTGGCTTTGCAGAAAACAAGAGTTCATTGATTTCGGCTTTATAATCCCAGCTCATATGCTCAAGTTTCAATTGTAGTTGTCCGGTCATAATGGGATCTGTGCTGCTACATTTAAATCCGCCACCTGCACGAGCAAACTTTGCTCCATGACTAGCTGCAGCTACGACACTTGACTCCTCAACGGCCATGGGGACGAGGTAGTCTTTTCCATTTATCAAAAAGTTAGTGGCAATTCCCAATGGCAGCGAAAAAGTACCCACTGCATTTTCTATGAAAGTGTCAGTTAATTCTTTCGAAATAGCTCCAAAGCTTTGAATTACTGCTAGATCTTCTTGATCCAACTTAGCAAAGAGTCCCGTTGCCTGGGCACGCTCACCGATAGGTAAAGAGTGAAATCCCGGAAGTCGGGACGTTTTTTCTAGGCCCCAATAGATGTCGTCATTTAAGGGTTTATCGCTCATAGGGATCCATTATAGGAAAATCAATAGGAGATTGATTGATAAGACTAGCCAACGCATTTGCATAAGGTGGGCCCAGGGAAAGTTTTCCTCTCAATTCAAGGATTGACTTGGAGTTGGTAGCCCACAGGACCCGGCTAAGAGATTCCGCCCAACGGTTGAGTAGATCAATTGCGGAAGCTTCGGATTCTAATGCTGCTTTAAACAACGGTAAACCGACTCCTACCATATTTGCACCGAGGGCAAGCGCTTTGGCTGCCATCATTCCTCCGCGCATCCCGCCGGTAGCAATCAGCTCGACATTAGCATCCATAAGTCTAATGGCCGCAACTGCGTTTGCTGTAGGAATTCCCCAGTCTCTAAATTCATGCCCCAATTCTTTCATAAGCCTTGATTTGCCACGAAGACTTTCAATCCAGCCCCAAGATGTTCCACCACTGCCTCCGACATCTAGGGCTCTCACTCCCCCTAAAATGAGCTCTTTAGCTGTAGTGGGATCAAGTCCCGAGCCGACTTCCTTCACAATTAGGGGAACGCCTAGTCGTTTTTTAACCTCTAGAATACGATTCAGGGCGCCAGCGAGCAGTCGATCACCTTCTGGCTGAATGGCTTCTTGAACCAGGTTGATATGGATGGCTAAGGCGTCAGCTTGGATCATTTCAACGGCTCTTAAGGCATCGTCAAGGGAGCTTCTAAGTAGTTGAGAGATCCCAAGATTACCTATTAAAAAAAGATTTGGAGCGTGGCGTTTTACATTAAAGACATCAGCATGTTCAGGATGTTCAAGAGCAATTCTCTGGCTTCCAACTCCCATGGGGATATTGAGTTCTGCTGCAGTCCTGGCGAGTCGACGATTGATTTCCGTGCCGCGCATAATGCCACCAGTCATGCCAGTAATCAGAAAAGGGAGCGAAAATTTGCGATCTAAAAATTTGGTTTCAAGAGCGATTTCATGGAAATCAAAATTCGGCAGGGATGAGGGTTTAAAATAGAGGGACTCAAATCCATTTCTTTTTGTTTCTGCTTCAACGTCAACTTTGCGACATAGATCTATGTGTTGCTCTTTTCTTAACAAAGCCATTAGTGCTTCTAGATCCGAGGAACTCTGAGGGAATTCAATCTTGACGCGGCGTCCTTCCGGGGAAATGCTTGCAAGGCTTAAGTCTACTGGAATCTGTTTGCCACCGCATTGTACAGACAATCCTGCAGTCCCTTTAGGTATTTGACCTTCAAGAATCAGTTTAGTGGTAGAAATGCCATGAAGGTAGCCAGACCCACCCTGCCAGTGAAGGGATAGGGGGGGGCTTACTTCAACTTCATTTAACTCATGTAACGTCATATTCGATCCAAAGTGGCGTTATTTCTAGCATATAAGTTCCCATAGGAAAAGCAATTTGGAACACGAATTCACTTTAAACGGGAATCATTTTGCTTAGACGTCTATGCAGAGCTTTTTTAGCCGTATCTTTTATTTGATCAGTAAAAAAGAGCCCTTTTAGGGGCTCTCATAAAAGTAGAACTTTGCTTTAAGTTATAAATTCTACAAAAAATTGGAATAATCGAGAAGGATGGGCTCAATCTTGCCAATTTTGGCGTCATTTGGCGCGTACATGGAAAGATTGGGCGAGCCGCCTTGAACCCAAGCTCTGTGCCAAACCAAGGCTAGGAAATCAGAAGCAATTCCTATTCTTTGCACCAAAATTTCATTGAATTTTTCAGCGATTTCATCAGGTGACCTACGTGCTACTTCCATGTTAAGGCCAGATTTTTTTCCTCCCTGATTAGCAGTGGGCTTTCCATTGTTGCCCTGATCGATAAGGGCAAACTTGCGGTCCATATCGAGTACGGTCGGCATTCTCTTATTAGATTCAACAGAAAGCATAAAAGACCATTCGACGGGCATCCAAGTTTCTACTTTAACACGGTCGGTTGTTGCTGCAGCTTGATTTAAAATTGTAGTAGCTGGCTTGGCGTTCATAGCATAATCATAGGCTTGTCTATCAAAACCATGGGGTTGGGCATCTATAAGTTTAGTTTCAAAAAAAGAGTGAACTCCTTTTTGTGAGGTCTCCCCGCCATCGTAGTTTTTTGTAATATGGAGTGGCTGAGTCATATCGCCAATAAAATGAGCTAAGATTCCTGAATAAAGTAAAGATACTCTCACTTGCTGCACAATTTGATCTTTACTTGCATTAGAATCTTGAAGTTGTTTTACTTTCTTAAAACTTTCCACCAGTAGATCCGTCATTTGGCCAATGCGCCAAGGCAGAGAGCCTGTTGCGGAAAGAATTTTATCTGTGGGAGCATTTGTCTTACACTCCAACTTATCAGACATTCCTGATGTTGGGCAAAGTTTCATAATCAGTTTGGAAGCATCGCCTATTCTGAAAGGCAGTGTATTAAGGTCGATGTGCCCAGGTGTCATAAATTCAATATCAAGAAAATGTGCCGGGCTCAAGCTTGCCACGATTTCTTTAGGCTGTCCGCCCTTCCACTGATTATCCGGAACCAAAGCTAATGCCGCTAAAGAGTCTGAATTAGACAAGAAAGCTGCTGTTAGTTCAGGATTGTTGAATCTATCTTGAGCGACTTTCACTGCTGTTCTAGCAATGATTTGATGACCTGCCTGCCCCCAGGCGAAGGCTGTATTACTATGGGATCCAACTAAAAGAAATGCACAGCACAACTGAACTAACGTTCTTGTCGACATAGTCTCTCCCCAATACATTTTTAAACACACCCAAGTTACATATATCCTAGGATGACATCCGTTTGCAAGTAAGAATCAGGTTAAGCTAGCGGTCTAATCGCATTAAGATCTCAAAAAAAACCGTGTATACCTGTGTAATCCGTCAAAATTATTGCGGATTGTAGGAGCTGTGGCGAAAATGCGGCACCTAGCTCTCACACTTAAAATTGTGAGATTGAGGCCCTTTGGCGCCAATTTTTCTGAGTATCCTTGCGGATGTAGGCCCCAGGGCTAGGTATAGCTTCGTTTTCCTGCGGCTTAAACGTATGCCGGCCTCTTTCCTCGATGAAGCGCGAAGCAATGATTCAGCAAAATTTAGAATCTGGCTTGCGAAACCCGAATCTAAACAGTACCCACTCCCTCCTCAATTAATGGCCCAGGCGGTTGTACTCATGGCTTTAGAAGAGAAACAAGGAATGATGAGCAACGCAATGGCATCTGGGCGGCCGGAAATGAAAAGCCAAGAAAGAAGAAAAAGCCAGGGAATGCTTTTCAGGCTTCTTTCGCTATATGAAACATACGCAGGCTTGCATATGCAAGTTCGCTTAATTTTCATGGTGCGGAGCTTGCGCAGGTGCCGCAATCTATCGGATTGTCGGCAAGTACTCCAGCCATAGCCCGTCCCGAGCCAGCGAGGAACCAGACGGGTTTGGCTGGTGGTGAAAGCCGACTGCCGTGATCCGAGCAAAGCGAGGTGAGCGGCCTATTCGACTTCCGCCTGA
>CAIMVM010000031.1 GCA_903844895.1 uncultured Pseudomonadota bacterium | reverse complement strand
TTGGATGTAACTGCCAATTACCGCTGGCCAGTGCGCTCTGACCCCTCTGACGGATAGCCGGGATTAGCCCCCGGGGAAACACACAAGGGTAAAAACACAATAACGCCGGGAATAAGAAATAGCGACGTCAGGTCGCCGGGAATAAGGTATGGTAGCTCAAACTCACGTAACCGCACATTTTGTATATAGACACTTTACCGCCCCGCGCATGCTATACACGCCATTTTTGTGTTTCCATTTTTTTGATTTTGATTTTCTTTGTTTTTGGGGTCATTTTAATGGTGTTATTGACGATGGCAGAGCACGGTTCTCGTCTGGGGCCTTTCTTCTTGTGGCTTTCCGCCCTAATTTTCCCGGCTCACGTGTTCCATATCAACCTATGTGCCCTTATGCATGCGTAGGATTTTCATCGGGCTCTTGTGCTTTTGCCCCAGAAATTCGATGTTGCCCGCAACGTCCTCTTGCTTGCCCTTTCTGCTTTTAAGGGCCCATTCTTTTGCGTATCCGCCTAACTTCTCTCTCAGCATCAAATCACCGCTGATTTAGTGACCTATCTTCCCCTCATCGTTATCCACTGTTTTCTTCATTGATTCAAAAATCAATGAAGGCCCATCTCTGACGGTGCATATTTGGGTAAGTCAAAACGCATTCAAACGAATGTGATATTCGGCAAACAAAATCTGCGACCAACTTACGTAGACTGCGGACGAGAATGCGAAGCAAGTTGGGGAGTCGAGGGATGCCCGGAAACCGCATGCCCAACGCGGAAGAGCCTGGGAGACGGCTCACGCCTTCGCTCCTTGCGCAAAACCATCCCACTTCTAGAAACAAGGAAGACCCCTCACTAAGCTTAGTACTTCAACACGCATCGTTATCTTAAGTTAGTAGTTTGTGTTCATGGATTATGGATAAAAAAAAACAATGGCGAACAAACTCTAGCTGCGCATATCGAGCAGGCCAAGGCGCTTCCAAAGCACGGCATTCATTGTTAAAACAGAAACTAAGACCGAAAGGCTAAAACTGCCGTCAAGAATATATGCAGCATGTTGCAAAGTATCAGGGTAGGCCAAGATAGGCGAAAATCTTCGCAACCTTGTGTCCGTGTAGAAGGAGGTTGGGCAGGTGAAGACATCTGCGGTCTCCCGCAATGGTCTCCTTTCTTAAAACAAAGAGGATGCCACAGGATTTATCTATCGTCCCATTTCGATTGTATTGATTTGCTCATGGATTTTTTATTACATGGCCAAAACGCCAATCTGTGCAACCTTGTGTTCATGCAAAAGGAGCTTGGCAGATGAACACGCCTTTGGTCTCCAGCGAACATATCTCATTTCTAGAAACAAGGAGGATCCCCTGTTAATATACTTCAACACAACACGCTTACTGGGTTAACATCGTTATCATCCTCATCGAATAAGACTTTTAAAAATAAATGGAAAAAACTTGTCCGCTCGTAATCTCAAGTGAATGGAGGGCGAAACAATCAATCCGGAACGGCCCCATAATCAAAAACGTCCAAGAAGCCCTCAGTCACATCGTCCGAGAGCATCGGCGATTAAGGCAAAGCAACATCCTGTGAAGTCGGCACTTGCGGCACTTCCAGTGAAGTCGGCAGTGCCGACTGACGAGTCTACGGGGACGTCTTCCGATGACGAGAATGAAGAGTATTTTGTCGAAAATGCTACACCCTCTACTGCTTTGATCGAACGAAGACCGGAGATGGCGGAGCGAAAGCCACCATGAAAGAACTGAAAAAAAAACATGAAAAATGGAGTGGATGATGGAGAAGGAGGAAAGACTTATAAGCAGCTTTACGAATCGCGAAACAGCGAGTTTCAAGAAATGATGCAAGAACGCGATCGTGTAACCGGCATTAACGCAAAATTGCAAGAGGACATCCAGACTTTGAAAACCGCCGCGACCAAAGCTGAAATTGAGAAGGCGCTGTTCCAGAAGGACTTTGATGCCAAAGAGGAAATGCTCGCGCAATTCAAAGAGGACAACAAAGAACTCAAAGCCCACGTCTTTCGGACTCACCATCAAAGCACCTACGGAGCAACCGGCTCCATGTCTGTGCGAGGACCTTCGCCTAATGAAAATACTCCAACGTAGGGTATAAGTCCAACGTAGGGGCGACGAAGGGGCATCTTTCTAGTGCAGATTGGTTTATATGCGCTAAATACACAGAAGCGCGCATTCAAAGGCATACAAAAACGATTTTGTGGCCCTATTCCCATTGTTTCTCATGGATTTAGAAAAAAAACGACATTTGAGGATGGAACCCCGCACATGGCATTAAATGAAGACGGAGTGTAATCGAAAACTAGTGGGACACGTTGTAACAGGCACTATAGGCGATTCCCCATAGACTTTAGTTGCGTTTGATGAAAAAAAGCTCCTTTGCGCGGCAGTGGCGTAACGTCGTTTTTGACTTAAATTAGATTAATTTGAATTCAAATTTTGAATTCAAATAACTAATGTAAGGCCGCGCTACCGTATGGGTAAAGGCCCTAAATGCGAAACTAATCCATTACCCCGAGGATTTAATGTGGCTAGGCTACTTAGTCGCGCTGTAGCTCTAAAAAACATGTTTTGTGCCTTTTGTGTGTTTCCCGTGG
>CAIMVM010000030.1 GCA_903844895.1 uncultured Pseudomonadota bacterium | reverse complement strand
CACGGGCGAGGCCCCTAAATGGGCCCTTGCCAGAGGCAATGCCGACGGTGGTACGCAAACCGCCCTAAAGCCTAATTGAGTAGCTTCTAGGGATAGACTTTCTATACTAGTTTGTAAATAGTCCGGCTTTAAGAGTGTGCTATCAATTAAAGGTGCTAACGACTTTTGATGATTAAGCGCTGCCTTTTGATTTAAGAAATCGATTTCCAAAGATGGATGAGCAAACATAAAGGATCCTTAAGTTCTTAGTTTCGTCTATAATACCGCTAGGGGAGATGCCAAGAAATGCATTATATTCACAATCTAAATCCTATCGCCTTTCAAATGGGTGAACTGATTATACCTTGGTATTGGCTTGTCTATCTCGTTGGTTTTTTTTATATCTTTTTTTGTGGTCAGCGACTGATCAAATACTTCCAACTCCAAGTCACACCTACAGACTGGAGTGACTCCCTGGTAGCCGGATGGGTGGGTTTATTCCTGGGAGCCCGCCTGTGGTATTTTGTTATCTATCAACCTGAAATGCTTCTAAGTGATCCTGCAGTTTTGGCGCATATTTGGGCTGGAGGAATGAGTTTTCACGGGGGGATATTCGGAGCAGGGCTTGCTATATTAACGGTCGGCTTTTGGAAACGAAAAAGTGCATGGCCCATTTTAGATACCATTTGCACCCTATTGCCCCTTTGCCTCGGAATGGGCAGACTGGCTAACTTTATAAATGGCGAGTTAGCAGGGCGCCCGACAAACGTTCCCTGGGCAGTTGTTTTCCCCGAACTTTATGACTCACTCCCCCGCCATCCCTCCCAGATCTATGAGGCCCTAGGTGAAGGCTTGATCTTAGGTTTGATTTTGTGGGCAGGCCGAAAACATATTCTCATTCCAGGGCGCCAAACGGCTTTGTTTGCATTGTCCTATAGCATCATTAGATTCATTTTAGAGTTTTTTAGAGAACCTGATCCCCAATTGGGTTTAGTCGTTGGGAGTTTATCCATGGGGCAAATTCTTTGCGGACTCTTTTTTGTCCTAGGCCTCATTCTTTACAAAAAATCTAAACCTACCATTCTCCCTGATTTTTCCGAGACTGCCAAGGCTCCTTAGGAGGAAGGCTTCCGCCTTTTTGAAGCAGCTCAATCGAATGCCCATCTGGGGATTTTATAAACGCCATGTGCCCATCCCGCGGGGGACGAAGAATATCCACACCTTTCGCTTCTAAGTCTGCACAAAACTTATAAATATCTTCGACTTCAAATGCAATATGCCCAAAAAAACGCCCCCTAGAATAGGATTCCTTCTGATCCCAGTTATGGGTCAACTCAATTTCAGCACCGCCGTTTTCTGCGTGCAGAAAAACCAGAGTAAAACGCCCCTCAGAGAAGTCTCGGCGTGACCTTTCCTTAAGCCCAAGCTTGGAAACAAAAAAATCTAAAGCCAGATCTAAATCTTTGACACGTAGCATGGTGTGTAACAAGCGCATGGAATCCCCTTTTGAACCTTATGAGCCTAAATAGTAATCAAGCCCCTAGGTGTAACATCCCCATAACAAATAAAAAAGTAGAATAACTCTCTTTTTTTTGGCACAATTAAATTTTCGTCACAGGAGAATCAAAGTGGGCACAAAAGAAAAACCATATGGTGAAGAGTTTGAAAAAACAATTATCGCCTCGATGATTGGGCTTATCATTTTGTCGTTTGTCGGCGTAGCTGTGCTTTGGAAAAAGTTTCCACCTTTCTGCAACACGGCAGACTATACCTACTGTGGCGATGAGCCCAAAATAGGCGCTCCCCACTAGGGATATGCCCGGCCATATTAAAACTTTTAAGCATGCTCTCCCAGCTCCTCTATGCCGGGAGGCTATTGCTTTATTTGAAAAAGATTCTAGGGTTAAACCCGATCCTCAGCCCGACTATTCCAAAAGACACTTTCTAAAGCTTACCGGCCTTTCTGGCTGGCAGGATATAGAAAGACGTATGCAAAAGTATATGGACGCTGTAACTCAAAGCTATTT
>CAIMVM010000029.1 GCA_903844895.1 uncultured Pseudomonadota bacterium | reverse complement strand
ACCGACCCTAGCAATGTCCTTGAAGATGCAAATTACGATTACGGAACCAGCAAGCCATACGAGAAACGGCACCACCGCTGCCTCATACTCTGCTGTTCGTGCGGCATTGGCAAACTGGGTTATCTCATTTTGCTTTGACGCATCTTTCGAGTTCGCAGATCTGTTCACGGATAATCTCTCCTGTATCAAGATATGGAAAATGCCCATCGTATGCATATTGGCGCTTTACTTGGCCGAATAGTTTCTCTAGTTCGTCTATCGAGTTCTTGGGAATATATGGATCGCCTCTCCCCTCAAGAATCAGCGCCGACACGGGAAGATTAAGCTTTCGGACTTGCTTACCCTTAAGCTTTTCGAGGAGACTAACCGCAATAATCTGTCGGTACATTTTCCTGATGAGCGGAAAAAACGTTAAAATCTCTGGATCGACATCTATGCCAGTTGCGGCAAGATCCTTTACGATCATTGCTGTTGGTTTGATCTGAAACCAAATGGGATGACGAGCTTCAAACACATCAAATCCGCTGAATGCCCCATTAAACATGGTCAGCAAACCGGGAACCGCTTCCTTTCTCTTATTTATGGAAAGCAAAGCCAAGATTGTCGTTGTCACGCCAATATCATGGCAAATGATGTGGTCGAAATTTCCCGCCGAAATAACCTGATCAACAACCTTTGCGAGCTTTCGAAGGTCGTGGCTTTTTGCGATTTTAATTACCTGCGCAAGCGTCAATATCTGATCATTGCTATCTGGGAATAACTTTCGCCACGCTACTTCGGCGCATGGTAAGCCAGTTACAATCAGTCGTTTCATGTACACCCCCAGTTTTTAAACAACTTCCTTGCTAATTCTTCGCTCGCAGCATTGCAAAATGCCGTTACATCAATGCCCATGTTCCCGAATGAATGGAAATTTGCACCACTCTTGCGCGCCTCAAACATATTCCGCGCGTATAGAATCATCGATTCGGCAAACGGCGCATATCGGGCATTCCATGTCTTCTCGCCAACCTGCTTCCATCGTTCATCCACCAGCGAGCCAATGTACGCAATGTGACGGCCCTCATCGCTAATTATGTTGGCAATAAACTGCCCTGCTATCGGGTCTTGACTGAGTTTTTGATGCAACGCCTTATAGCAATACATCCCAAATATCTCGGCAATCTGAGTACAGATCAACCACTGGAGTAAGTCATCCGCGCGCTGCGTCCTTCCGTAGAAAACAAGAACATCCTTACTTCGCAACAGGGTTTCCTGTCTGCCTCGGTACGAAGGATACAGATGATCCAGTAGTGCAGAAAACCCTTCCGTATGCTTGCTTTCATCCGCAAGATGCACCGTAAGCCAGGTTTTTGTCGAAATATCGTCCGACTCAGCGATCCGTTGTCCAAATCCGGCAAACGCGGTTGCTTCACCAAATGCCAATGAGGCAAGGACCGGCGCCCACTCTAGTCGTGACTTTTCGTCACCCACCCCAGATATCGAGTCGCCAGAAAACACATCCGAGACACGCCATGGCGAGAGCACCGCAGAGTCGAATACACGCTGCTGTGCTGTCGATCGGTTGTTATCGAATGCAAATCTCATGGGCTTTCGGTTCCGAACAAAGCAACCCTAATACCTGGCGGTATATTAGTAGGGCGACCACTGGCATCGACAAAGACCATCTTGGTTTCAGCTTTTAGGTATGGTTTGCCATCGGTGCTCTGTGCCACGTATTCCAGAGTACCTGATGATTCGGTTGGTTCTTTGGCGCACACTACAATCGTAAAAGTGTCATCGATTCTCGCCGGGCGGATGTATTTAACCTTTAAATCAGCGACTACCCCACCAATCTTCTCATCCATAAGACGCTTCATTGGGTAGTCGATAGATGCCAATAAGTCGGCTCTTGCCCTCTCTAGGAATATCAGCCAATCGGCGTTTCCAACAATCCCCATGTAATCAAGATCGTCGAGCCGAACTCGATAAGTAAATTGAAATGTGTTGTTCATAGGTAAAGCTCCTTACAAACTTCTGGTATAGGGATAGGCCCCGATGTTAATCATATTTTATAAACGTAATAAAATATTAAAGGTTCTATGCAATACTATGCATCGACCTTGAAAAGACAATATATTGTATAATAGAAGATTGCAAATTTTTTAAGCAGTTCCTGGCTTTTTTCCTCCATCTTCGCTTTAAGTGCCTAAAAATACTTAGATAAGTACAGTGTGTAGTATCAGTCGCCTATCTTAAGGGCTAATAAAGAGAGATAGAAACATTCGGCTTTCGAAATCTTATAGGTGGAGAAAACCCCCGCAATGTAGTTCAGACCCCTGCCATGGCCCATCGGCTCGCGCAAAAAACTTTGAAGACCTCCTCAAATTTGAAGGGTGGCTACTCACCCACCGCTTCAACTCACCAGATCCTAACAAGGAAAAGACACAAATTTCCTTTAACAATTCCACCTTTATTCAACTCATGCCCAATACGTATGTAGCTTCAGTCGCGTGCAGCGAATACTCTTCGACAGGAGTTCAATTTGGAGATCTTTTTATCAATAGCGAGAACAATAGCCAGGACACGACACTGTCACGAGGAGTTGAGCCGCTTTGCCGCATTTCGGGCTCGCCAGCCCCCTCACCAAGTATTTAAGCCAGGGAAAGAAATCATGGATGAAACATGGCGGAAGCTGAATCGCAAGCGGAAGGTATTGCGTGTGAAGCAATTTAGTTTTATCACATAAAAGAGAGGGTAGAAAATGACACAGGCAGCAACCACCACCGCCCGAGACGAGGTTCTCATAAAGGCATTTCTACGCGCCACCAATAACCTGGGGCTCAGCGGAGCGGATATTGAAAAAATTACGGGTTTTAGCGAAGCCACACTTTCTCGAATGAAGAGTGGAAGCCTACCTTCAGATAAGAAATGCCGGCATATTTTGCTCATATTCTTGCGTATGTATCGCTCGCTAATTCCCCTTGCCGGAGACTCGGAAAACGCTAAGGAATGGTTCTACAACGACAACAGTGATCTTGGCGGTATACCGTTCGAGCTTGTTCAAACCTTGATGGGACTTGCAGACGTCACAAACTACCTTGATACAATGGGCGGAAAACTCTGGGCTCATTCACTTGAAGTTTGACGGCTTTCGCTTTGTCGAAGATCAAACCCAGTCCGTCACTCTCACCCCCGATGACTCACTTGAGGAACACGACATCTTGAACCAAGAAATTGGGGACATAAAGTCCCTAGAGCCCTACTGGAAGAAAAGGGCATCTCTTGGACCAATGAGCAAGCCGCCTCGCCCTACCCTGACGAGATGATTTCCAGCATGATTTCTGCTCTTCATATCAAATATTATGCCCATTTAAATAACAATTACTGTAAAAAGCCAGAAGTGTTAGAGTATATGAGAAGACATGCCACCCAGGTAGGGTCTGAAGGGAATCTGTTTAAGATCCGCGATCGCTTATAGTACTGGATCTGTGAGTGAGTTTAAAATTTCCTATTTTTTGAGGTTTTTTTGTCTAATCCATCAACTAGTTCCCCTAAAAAAGTCTCATTGATTATTCCTATATACAATGAAGCGGGCCACCTTGAAGAATTCTTAAGAAAAATCGACAGTCTAGAACTTCCCATTGAGAAAGAACTGATTTTTGTCGATGATTGCTCAAAAGACAACTCGCCCCAGATCCTTAAGAATTTTTCCTTTCAGTCAAAATATAAAATGGAATTTAAGTCTAAAAATGAGGGCAAAGGTGCCGCCTTAAGATCCGGCTTTGCACTGGCGAGTGGCGACTTTACTGGAGTTCAGGATGCAGATTTTGAGTATGATCCCGACGATATAGCGAGCCTTTTGGAGCCCCTAATCCAAGGAAGAGTGGATGTAGTCTTTGGATCCAGATTTAAGAAGAGTGCCCCCCAGGTTCACAGGACCTTTCATTACTTAATCAATAGATTTTTAACCACACTAAGCAATTTCTTATCCGGACTCTATTTGACCGATATGGAGACTTGTTACAAGTTCTTTAAAACAGACATCATAAAGAATATTCGGCTTGAATCTTCAAGATTTGGTTTTGAACCCGAAGTAACTGCAAAAATAGCGCGCCTGAAGGTTAAAGTTCATGAGTATCCCATTTCCTACTTCCCCAGAAACTACCTCGAAGGAAAGAAGATTACCTGGAAAGACGGCGTAGCGGCGGTAAGACATATTGTTTACTTTAACTTATTCGCCGATAAATTATCTTTTTTCATGCCCACTATGGATTCCAAATACCTTCCCAACGGAAGACAGTGGCTCTAAATGCTATGGGATGTGGGAAACTCAAGGTTTTATAGGATCTAACTACAGACCTCCCAGTGGCCATTTTTTGTGAGCCCAATTCTTTTGATTTTTCCGCCGGCCACCAATTTATTTAAATGGTATTTGACGCCATCCGGCGTAATTCCGCCCAATGCTTCAGCGATTTCTTTTTTGGTTATCTTGGGTCTTTCCTTTATGAGATCCAATATTTTGTCAGCAGCACTTTCTTGAATTGTCTTTATCTTGGTTTTTTTTGCTGTATCTTTCTTGGCCATTTTTGTCTGAGATTCTCTTTTGCGGGCCTCTGATTTTCGTGTCTCATGGGGCCTGTATAGAATAACTTTGAAGAAGTCCGCCTTAGTTTCAAATACGGGAGGCTTAAGTCCTTCTTCCCGCATAGCCTTCCTAATTCGGAGGATTCCTGTGCCTGCTTTCTCTATGAAATCCAGTCTTGCAAACATGTCCGCGATGATTTCATTTCTACGGGAAGATATGTCGCCAACATTTTCTGGAGTTATACCCTCGGGCAGGCGCCCAGGGCTAATCACTTCAATTCGATTAGGAAATACTCTTACCTGCATACTTGTGCCGTTCATTCTGTAGTCCCTATGAATGATGGCGTTGGCGATGGCCTCTCTCCAAGCCTCTTGTGGGACTTCATAAACATTCCGTCTTTTCGTACCTTCGATGACTCCTTGAAGACTCATATGCTTTTTTAAGAAGAAATCTGCCTCATTGAACTGAGAGATGAGGTCACCTCGAACTTCTTTTCTATCAAATATAGTGACTCCTTCATAATCTTTAAAGGCAAGCAGCATAGTTTGAGAATGAAGGAAAAATGGATCCATTTTCTCTGCAAAAAAGAGTACTCCAGCATTGTTTATGGAATTGTCTTTCATGAGGTTTAAACTCTTTAATATATTCGGTAAATTTTCCTCTGTGACTTCGTATTTGATTCCAGCTGTTTTGTAGAATTCGCGCACTTTAGCGAGGGAAATGTCATCTGTTTTTGCGTCTAAATTCCTGCTTTCATCGAAATATGATTTATTATTTACATTAAAAATGGTCTTGGTTTCATTCCGATTGAGTTTTTGAGTGACTCCATCAAAACGCTTGTAGTAGATGCCAGAGCATGAGTAGGGCTTATCTTGACCCTCCTCTATAGTCACGACGACAACATTCTCAACTTTACTGACTTTAACTTCTATCTTTGGGTCACAGTTTCGGCCTAGATCGAAAATTTTAGCCTTCAATTCTCCCGTCAGACTCTCTCCAACAATCTTGCCATCATCATTCACGCCGAGGAGGATTTTGCCTCCTTTTGAGTTTGCAAAAGCAACAATATCTTGATCTATTTTAGGGGTGTACTTGCTTTTGAACTCGAGAGCAAATCCCTCGCCTTCTTCTATGAGGAGAAGCATCTCATCTTTTTTCATGTTTTGACTCCTCCCTGATTTTCCTGGAAATGAATCTTAGCCTACAGTTTCAATTTTACAATGAATTTCTGTTGATGTCCTTAGTCTATTATTCTGGGGCTCTGTGAGTATCGCATCGTTTAATATGTATCGAATCCTTTCTTTTTAAGGGATCGGTTTGGAATCTATAAGTTTGCTTCCCTCATGTCTTTCAGGACTTTCTACATCGAATTTTTCGGGCGATAATCTGACCAGTATTTCTGATGTTTAAGTTGCAAAGGGTAAATCAATCGGTTTGTTTGGGCCTCACTTCATTTGACTGAGAGTCTCATCTGGTGCGATCAACTCGCATTTATCTTCCACGCTCAAGGGTTAGTGCCAAATATGGGCTTTTCATATTTTTTCAAAACATTTGATTTCCAGATTATTTACATTCTTTCGGCAGTTCGGAGTCCCGAGTTTCTAATCTCATAACACCTATACGAAGGAGCATCTTTTTTTAGGTGTCTTGACATCGCATTTTGGACTCAAACACTTTGGCCATTTTTTTTTTGAGATCCCAGTCACTTCTAGCGAGAACATTAGTAAGTTAGTTTTTCAATGTCGTTCATTGTCGCTCTGCAATTTTGTCTGCAACGATTTTCTGGGTAGTGATTCGGGTAGTGATTCGGGTAGTGATTCGGGTAGTGATTCGGGTAGTGATTCGGGTAGTGATTCGGGTAGTGATTCGGGTAGTGATTCGGGTAGTGATTCGGGTAGTGATTCGGGT
>CAIMVM010000028.1 GCA_903844895.1 uncultured Pseudomonadota bacterium | reverse complement strand
GAGCTAAAGGTATGGAGTGACGATATTGGCGATCCTTTGAATGAGGGTCTCGAGCAACTCGAACGTTATTTAGATGGATTGAATCTGAAGCAAGGCACCCTCGTAATTTTTGATCGCCGAAAAGAGGCCTTGCCTTCGGCAACGCGAACACAAATCTCACACACACAAACTCCCAAAGGCTATGGGGTGATGCTGCTTCGGGCTTAGACTTTGCCTCACGGAGCTGCTCGCCAAGAGAACTTGAATGGGGGATGCCTCATCAAAGCCCATGGAATCAGTAGAAATTTCTCCTTAGCTAAAAAGGCATCATGGATTCCTTTTAACGATTTCCTGCCGAATATAGGTTGGCCTTGCTTTGAAGCCTCTTGGCTGACGGCCCGGCACTCCACCTAATTGGATAGTTTTAAAAGCCGTTGAAATTAGGAGGTTTTTCTTGATTCTATAAGAATCGGAGCCAGTACCTCCGTTTTTTTGCTAGAAAGAGAAGTATGACTACTGAATTCAAAAGAACTCTGCAACTACCAAAATTAATTGAGAAAAAATCATATTTTTAGTTGGGGCCGAGGTCCACAGGAAAGACCACCCTCATGGCTCAAGATCTGGGCCAGGAAGCTCTCAACTTCAACCTCCTTCCCGATACTTTTTACCATTGAGTCAAAATCCGGGCCTATTGGGCTCTTTGATTAAGGCCCAGGAAAAAACTTTGACTATCATTGACGAGGTCCAGAAGCTCCCTGAAATTCTCGATGAGGTCCCTAACCTCATTGAAGAAAATTCCTTTCGTTTCCTACTCGCCGGATCAAGCACTCGTAAACTAAAACGTCAAAATGCCAATATGCTCGGAGGCAGAGCCGGGTCGGCCGCCTTATTTCCTCTAACTTGGTTTGAAATTCAAGGGACCCAGCTTAACTTAGACAGAGCTCTTCGCTACGGAACTATTCCCAGAATTTATCTGGCCGAAAATGCAGATGAGGAGCTCTATGCCTACGTGGACTTATACCTTAAAGAAGAAATCCAGGCGGAAGCCTTGGTGAGAAGTCTGCCCAACTTTAGTCGGGTTCTAAAGCTAGCT
Organism: uncultured Pseudomonadota bacterium; assembly: GCA_903844895.1. GTDB lineage: Bacteria > Bdellovibrionota_B > Oligoflexia > Oligoflexales > CAIMVM01 > CAIMVM01. The sequence continues at coordinate 34,921 of CAIMVM010000028.1, read as the reverse complement.
GCATTAGCGAGTTCCGAGCAAATCAACTATGCAAATATTGCAAGCGATTTGGGCCTATCAGCTAAAACCATCAAGGAGTATTACGAAATCCTACAGGATACTCTCCTCGGATTTGAACTCCCCGTTTGGAAATCAGGAAGGAAGCGTAAAACATCTTCCACCGCCAAATACTTTCTTTTTGATTTAGGCGTCATTCACACACTAACGGGAACGAAAGCTCTCGATCGAAATTCAGACCTATTTGGCCGTTCTTTTGAGCATTTTTTTTGATTGGAGAGGTTCGAGCCTATCAAAGCTACTCCAGGCGTCGATGGGAACTTAGCTATTGGCGGACACTAGACGGGCAAGAAGTCGACTTGATTATTGATGATCACATCGCTATGGAAATCAAAGCCACATCAACAGTTAATTTGCGAGACCTGCGAGGTTTGACGCAAATTCAAAACGAAGCAGATTGGAAAGAAAGAATCCTTGTGAGTCAAGACCCCCTGAATCAGGTTTTGGAGGGAGTGACTTGCCTCTACTGGCAAACTTTTTTAGAAAGACTCTGGGCGCATCACGATTAGCTGCAATCGCCGCCGAGCAAGCGCAGAAGGCTCCCCCAAAAACGCGTTTGGCCCTGGACACGCTATGTAGCTGCAGATATTTTCCAGCACTTCTGCAGACACAAAACACGCCAGACAGTAAAAGACATACCCTGTGAAAAATGGTTTTGTCCAAGTAAGCTGCTAGTCCTCAGGCACCTCACCCCATTATTTGTGTGTTTTTAAATAAAGAATGTTTGGTGAATGACGGAACCAATCGGAGATTTCCCTTCAAGAAGTGGTTCCCATTGTCTCTAGTAAGATGTTCTCTTAAAGCGATCCTATTGAGTCATTTGAAAACGATAGATATGTCTTAAAAGATGAATCTGGAGCCTTCTGGATCATGAAAGGACACCTCATAGAGATTGCCATGGGTTTTAGGAAGAAAATTTGAACTCCCATTTTTTGAGATGGCCCATCTTCTATTGACCAACCATAAGACTTGCCCATTGAGGCATCTCTTCAGTCTTTTGAAGAACCACCGCTAGTTCAGAAGGTGATGGGTGCCAATGGCCTTCTTCATATCTGCGAATCGTAGCATATTGATTGAGATCAAGAAGTTCCTAGCCGTAGGGAGGCTCACAACTTTTTGGCATCCTGCTGAGAAGAGAACCTAAGTCATTAACGAGAGGAAATGCTATTTCGTTGGCAACAAGGACAGCCTTCAGAGATTTTTCGATGGACTGCTGGCACAAGTAAAAGACATTTTCGATTCAGATATCTTTTGGTGAAGCTGCGGCAAGAAATCGAGGCTACTTAAAATCACTTTCAGCAATTCTGATAAGATCTACGGCATATTTTTTTTCAAACAGACGTTCTTGTTTTGACGGGATCATGGGGATTCTTTTTCAAAGAGAGTTTCCTCTTCAAAGCGAGTTTCCTCTTCAAAGAGAGCTTCCTCTTCAAAAAGCACAATGCCTTCACGACATGCTATCCAAGAAGCTCCGCCACCTTTGTCGCAGCTATGTTGAAATGACTGCGTAGTATGAAAGACCAAGTCAACCGGCCAATCGCCAGAAGGTCGAGAGGACCAAAGTTTTCTTTTGGCACTATTTAAATCATCAGGTGTCTTGAAAACAACTATAAGGTCGATATCCGAGGCTTCTGTCATTTCCATTTTGGCAGAAGATCCAGAAAGTATGATGCGAATCGGCGGACACACTCCCAAAATCCAGTCTTTCTTATCCTGGGCTAGTGATGTAATTTCATTTGGAGTGAGACGTCTTGCTGCTAAGTTTGGCACATAAACAACCCCTAAGGAACTTTCTAAACTACTTATAGTTACCGTTGCTGTCAATTGAGATGCACAGATTGGCAAAAGCTTTGCGTAGTAGAATTGTTGCTCGAATTCTAGTTTCTATTTCTTGGCGCTGTCTTATGGCAAATTGCCAAAGTGAGTTCAAGCAGCAAACCCAAAGCACGAGACACAAGCCCAGGGCTGAAACAGACACAAATTCGTCTTTCCATGATTAAAGATGGATTGGAAGGATAAAAGTTTGCCGCAATGCCCATGGGGAGTTCCGTCGAATCTAAGAGAAGAGAGACTTCAAAAATCCAGGAAGCATGGAAACCAGAAGGCATCTTAAAATTTGGCAATATCTATGGATAACCAACACCCATAAACCTTAATTCCCCGTCACAACATCTTCACTTTTCGTTTGGATATTAAAGGATGGATATCCCGGAATACGGTCAAAAAGGCTTGCTGAAATCTTGTAAGTAAACGTTTCCCCTGCTGTCGCTAAGTTGACTAGATTTTCCCAAATACCTGTCGGCATGGTATAAGTGGAGGCAGCCGAGGCTCCAGCTTGCGCGGGAGAGGAATAGAACAACTTCTTGGAAGAATCAAAGATCTTTACCGACCAACCAAAGTCTGTAACCGAGGATCCAAATGGATTGCCTGAGCAGCACTGGAATGTACCAAGGGTTGAAGACCCAGAATGAAGGGCTGTTACTGTTCCCAGGGTGATAGGAGGAAAGGTATAAGGAAATTCCATATACTTTGCATCTGCATCGGAGCCAAATCTAAGTTGCACCAAGATCACCATGTTTCTTACTGTGACAGCAGTCGATGGCAACGTTATGGTTCTAGCAAAGAAACCGTCATTCGCGGCACCGTCACCATTTTTGCCATCATCCATCAATAGGCCATCAAAAGCCGCAGAAGACGTAGTTCCTGTACTTGAAATGACGTCTACAGTCGCGTTTTTAATAAGAGTATTCGGGGCTCTTATCTGAACTGCCGAAGGATTGACGCCACTTCTGAGCTTAGCAACAACCGTTAAAAGTTTTTTCGTAGAATTGTCATCTTGTTTCGCGAGTGAATAGTTTACCGCAATCCACTCGACTCCAATCCCAAAGTATCCATCGCCAAGCACCGCAGTTGCATCGTTTATCAAATCACCGTTAGCATCTCGGTCTAAAATGTCTAGAACTCCATCCCCATCGTCATCAGCATCGAAAACGTTGGGAATGCCATCGCCATCGATATCGGAATCTTTTTGATTGGGAGTCCCATCACGGTCCGTGTCGAGTGTTGCTGAATTCGCTGCCAGGTCAAAGCCTCTCGCTGGCATGTCAAATGGAGAATCTAGGTCGCTATTCCCTTGCCCATATAAGCCCAGTTGATGCGCGAAGGAAGGGTTGGAATTCTCTAAACTGAATTGCCCAGAAGTCATTCCATCTGGTACTCCATCCGCATCAGAATCTTTCACCACACTCTTTTCAAAGGTGATGCCACTCGTATTTTGAAACGATAAGGTCGCCCCCTTATAAATGACGCGCGGTAAATTCGAAGAAGAGATTTTAAAATACTGTGTTAAAAAACCCGTCTTCTCCGAAGAAGGAACTGATAAGATCGCGCTAAAGATAAGAGATGGAGACATGAGTACTAACGAATAAACCCGCCCTGTGTCGATTCCCTTAAAGGAAAATAGTCCCGCAGTATCTACGGCAGCTGTCCGACAATAGTTAAAATCTCGATCTAATAAACACAAATTCCAACCAGAAAGATCCCCCTGGCCTCCCGATTCTGATGTAATGCTCCCTTTAATGGTTGCACTTCCAGAAAGCAAATCGCTCCCTTCTCCTGCTTTGCCAGCATTCCCGCAGCGAATGAGGAGGGAAAGAAGCAAGATATGCATGAAAATTTTTGAGATGTTTCTTGAATTTCGTTGCACCGAGACAGCTCCCTTTGGTAAGTAACGACCTTAAGTCGCTCGTTTCCCTCATGTTGAGACGATCGGGATTTACGGCCTAGAATATGAGGAGCTATGTCGGCAGTTTTTACCGCCCCATGGGAGAGCTTCCCTAACTAGCTGTAATTTATGATTATTAATGAGATATAGGGGATCCACCGCCCCCCACCTGACTGGCCCAATATGAAATCTGCTAAGTTCACCTCTATAAACGAACCCTTTACCTGTGAGCATTGCGGGCTGTCTATACGACCGCTTAAAACAGGCTGCAGAAATCACTGCCCAGCGTGCCTCTCTTCCAAACATGTGGATGTATTTCCAGGCGACAGGGGCTCGGAGTGTCATGGTCTTTTGAAGGCCTATGGCTATGAAATGTCGGCGAAAAAAGGCATCGTGCTGCTCTTTCGCTGCACCCGCTGCGGATTCACTGGAAAAAACAAAGCCTCCCTAAATGATCCCATACAACCTGATAACTTAGATGCGATCCTCAAACTCTCGAGACCCTCCTGACTGCCGACTTGACAAGGCCGCGTGAAGGAACTAAAGGTTCCTTGCAAAGAGCGAGTTCGATGGACTGTCGCTGTTTCCCAAAAGGAAAGGGAGGAAAGTCCGGACTTCACAGGGCAGAATACTGGTTAACGGCCAGGCGGGGCGACCCGACGGAAAGTGCAACAGAAAACAAACCGCCCACCTTATGGGGCAACCCTTAAGCGGTAAGGATGAAACGGTGAGGTAAGAGCTCACCAGAAGTGTGGCAACATATCTTCTTGGCAAACCCTATTCGAAGCAAGATCAAGCAGGGGGATGATTCGTTTGCCCGACGTTTCCTCCGGGTAGATCGCTTGAGGCTGCGGGTAACCGTAGACCCAGATGAATGACAGTCTCCACGCAAGTGAGACAGAATCCGGCTTAAAGTTGAACTCGCTCTTCTTATTCACAGGACACCCATGCCGCTTCAACACTTTGATCCATTTAGCGAAATCTCAGAAAGAATGAACAAAGAGGTCAATCCTTATGTATTAAAACTTTCTGATGCAGCCCGGGCTGGAACGCTGCCAGTTAAGTACGGACCTCTACTTAAGGATCTTCCTGGAAATTGGCGAGAGCAATTTTCACAAATAAACGAGGCTTCACCAGACCCCCTGGTCTTGGAAATTGGCTGCCATTTGGGGGACGCTTTAACAGCCCTTGGGTCTTCTTTCCCTGAAACTCGATTCGTAGGGCTAGATATTACGTTTAAACGAGTGGTTACTGCTGCAGAGCGTGCTCAAACACTTGGTTTAAAGAATGTCATGGCTGCCTACGCCAATGCAAAAACACTCGATCTTTTATTTGTGGACCAAGAGCTAAGTGGCGTCATTTTATTTTTTCCTGACCCATGGGAAAAAAAGAAAAGCCAACACCACAATCGCCTTCTCACGCCGGAATACTGCTCGCTATTACATAAGAAAGTGGCTGAGGGCGGTTTCTTTTGGTTTAAAACCGACAGCCAAAACTACTTTGAAAGCGCGCTATCGTTTATGTCGCATGCTGGTTGGAAAGAGCCCGAAGAATGGCCCCAGCTGTGCAAATTTGAAATCAAAACCAAATTTGAGAAGAAATTTTCAAGTGAAGGAAAACCTATTTTTGAAAAGGTATGGATACGCTAGAGTTTAAATTTAGGTAATATTACCTAACCACTGCACGCCCAGAATCGCAACATCATCTCCAGCGAGCTGACCATCTGCAAGGGAGTGGTATTTTTGAGTGACTCCCTCTACCGCACTAGAAATATCGGAAGCTCCCGTTAACAAGTTTTTAAGCTCTTTTCGTTTTAATTTTCCAGAATAGTTTTCTAAAAGTCCGTCCGTAAATAAGATGAATCCTTGGCCTGGCACAAGTTGAAAGGTCTTAGATCGAGGCAAAGAAAATTCCGAACTACCCAGCAAGTTATTATTAGGCAATATGGGTTTTTCCACATCCGCAACACCCTTTGGCGCATACCATACGGGAGATGGATGACCAAGATTCAATAGCGTCAATTTTCCGGACCGGGAATTGAGAGCGCCTAGAATCATAGTCATTCCAATCTTATTAGAGCCTGCTTCTAGAACAATCTCGTTTAAATTCACAGAAAGGTCAGCAAGTCGCATGGCCACATCGTTGTCATCTGTGAACGTCGCTTCACCGAAGATTTTATTAAACAATCTGGAGGCTCCGCCCACAACGGCAGTAACTAGGGAGGAAGCAATGCCGTGGCCCGTAGCATCACCCACGAAAAAGTACATCCATCCACTCGAGCTATTATAGTACGCAGAACTCCAGTCGCCGCCTACGTGGCCAGCAGGAACATATACATTTTTGAAATTGACACCGGGGATAATCTCAGGATAGTTGACTAGACTTCGCTGAATTTCAGCGGCTAATAGGATCTCTCTTTCTTGCTCCCCTTTTTCTTTATGCGCGGCTGCAGCTCGCCTTCTGTCAAAATAGGAAGCGACAGTCTCGGAAAACTGTGTAAGAATTTGAAGAGTCTCTGGCAAAAAGTCCACGCTGGAACCAGCAAGAATCCTGAACTCCATTTGCAGCTTACCAGAGTGAGATAGCACCTTTAGGGTATGCACTTTTAAAAGGGATTGAGCTGAATCGAATCCAAGTACCAAAGAGTTCAATTCTAAATCATAGAATGCTGTATCACCCTCATAGATCATCTCAAATCCGCGCAACTTATAGCCACTAAGAAGCCCACCAAGGAGCTTGCAGGAGTTTCTATAAAATTCGTCTATATCCCAGTTCTCTTCCCAAACTGCTGACTTGCTAAGAATGGTACCGAGTCCAGATACGAATGCCGTAAGGCGACGTTCTCTCAATTGCACGTGTTCTGCTAGAAAGTCAATTCCAGAAAAAATAACTTGAAATTCATCTGTGTTTTTATAAGACGTTCTTATCGAGAAATCACCCCTAGTCAATTTAAGAATATGGTCTGCAGCCTCTCTAGTCGGAGCAGCTACTTTCTTAGTTATAATGTAAGAAACAGCGGCACCAGCTAAAATCAAGACATATCCAAAAATCACCCAAAGTTGCAACATCTTCCAAAATGGCATCATAAGACTGGATACGGGCACCTCAGCAAAGACAAAAACATTTGTATGTGGGACCTCTTTTTGAGAAACTATGACCTTGGTCTCACCGCTTTCGATCGTATTCGTACTTTCTGTTAAATTACTGGCGAGACCAACCTTAATCGCTTGATTTTCTTTAACTCGACTCTGCGTCATTACATTGGTACCGGAAGAAGAAATCAGCAACCCATCAGCCGTCAAAACATGCATTGTGCCATCTTCTAATTCAGGCTCAGGAAGGACACTTGCGGAATACATCAGGTCGCCATTAACATCTCTAAATACAGAAAACATCTTTTTCTTATCTTTAGATAGGTCAACATTTAAAAGCCCAGCTAAAATTTTGCCGGAAACTACAAAGACTTCTTCACCCTCAGGAAGTCTTGCTAGACCCAAAGACTTAATTGAAGACGCATCTGAACTTAAAACCAACTTCTTTCCGTAGGCCTTGCTATTAGAAAGGCTCGAAGAGTACGTATTGGAAGCGGATCGAGCACGCAGCATTTGAAGTTCATAGAGGTACGCTTCTTTATCCGAGCGATACATAAAAGCCACAAATGAAATGGAAGTTAAAAAGACAAAGGTCCCCACGACAATGGATACAAGCGCAATCCTCTCGGAGAAAGCTAAGTTGCGCCACGATTTAATAAAAATGGAAATGATTTTAGACACAATCTCACTCCAGAATGACTGTCTGATCGCCTTTTAAATTGCTCAACTTCGATCCTAAATCACTAAAATTTTCGTCAGATTTCTGGTATATCACCTTGAGGGGATCAGAAATTTCTGTCTCATTTTCATTAAATACCTGAATTTCGTATGTTCCTGGACGATCAATGGTGATGTCGGAAAATTCGCCATTGGAGTAACTCGACCAAATCGGCGTCACATTATCTTCCTCTCCCCAAACAAATACCCAATACTTATTTTCTGCTCTCACTTTGGCAATTTTGACGAGCAATTTGGCAGGAAACTGGCGCACTACAAAAATGCTACCAGCAAGCGGCTTTGCGAGTGCAATCTCTGATACATTTCGGTATACCTGCAGACGACTCTCCTTTTGAGTCTCTCCCTCGGGAGCTTCATTCGCATTGCGAACCATGCGACGCTCGAAGGGATTGCGTTTTTTTTGTGGATTGACGGAAACATTGTTCTTCTCAAAGCCGAAAACGTGGACCCTCTTGCTGTGTACTGGAACTTTCTGCGTCACTCGAAATAATGTTTGATCAGAAAGTTGGACCATCGTCCCACTCTCTATATACTGAATCTCAGCACTAGCGCTTTTTTTTAAAAAAAGCAAATCACCTGGCTGAAGATCACGAACATCCCCTATGGGCATCCAATTGATCGAACCCCTTTGTCTATAATCTATTTTCCCCTCAAATTTGGTGAGCCTTGCCGCCACCGAGGCTCCCCAAGCTCTCGTCGAAACTTGAAATAGAAATAAAAATAGAAAGAATACTACAAAGAATAATAGACGGGACGTCAACATCCATCTACAAATAGAACGCATTCCTAGAGACTTGCCGAAAGTCTTGAATTCTTTAATTTCTAGGAAAATCATTTGAGGGGGGGAGACGTTTTTCATAAGATTTTCCCTAAACCTACAGAAAGAGACAATACACTGCCTGACTGCTGAGAGTTGTTTTCTATAGATGGGGAGCTAAAGCTCATACGAGTGACCACCATGCTGTCACTTCCTAAGTTAATCTCCATACCTAACCCCATCTCGAGGCCCGAAATCCGACCTTTGGCCTTAATTTTATCGCCTAGAGAAAAGGATTGGGAATCCACGAAATCTCCGAAGTCGTAGGTTCCGAAAGAAAATCCTGCAAATGCACTCAAGCGATATCCGTAATAGAACTCAAAGCTATTATCATCACCGGCTGCTAAACGCTTCGTCATCCCTCCCAAGACGGAATAGTCGCCGCCGAATCCATAGCTATTTAAGATGATTCCTTTACCGTCAGACACCGCCACGTAGTTTGTGTATAAGGAAGAGGAAAAACCCGGTCGGTAGTCATAACGGCCCACAACGCCAAAGGGCGACAATATTTTGATGTCCTGATTTCCAAATTTTGTTCCAATACTCGTAACTTGGCTAGAGACTGAAAGTAAATGTTCACTACCAGCTTTGGCTTGGCTAGCTCCTAAAGCAGAAAAACAAAGCCAAAATGTGAGCAGCTTTGGGCCAGATAGAACATCGCCCATTTCTTGCTTTTTGAATGTCTGGCTTAAATTTCTAAGAAAGAAATATGCCTTCTCTAAGCTCACGCAGACTCCCTAGAGTCCGATGGAGACTCTTGCTCATTTTCAACACTATTCACAGAATCAGTCTCTTTTGACTTTGAAGTCTCTCCCTTGTTAAGTTCCACGACGCCTTCTATTACAAGCTCTTTTAGGCGATCTCGAAGTAAAGTCTGATATTCCAAACTTTGATTTTGAGCTCTTTTTAATGAGCCTTGCCTTGAGGAAAGCCTCGATAGCTCACTTTGCACAGAAACGGCCATCTTCCTCGGCAGGATTTTCGAAATTCGTCCCACCCCCTCTTGACGCAAACCACTTAAAAGTGTCGCCATTTGTTCTGGTGAGAACTCATCTAAAAGTTCGCCAAGAGTTTCATCGTCTACGGTAAGTACATCATCCATAGTGATCATGCGGGCATTGATGAGATCATCCAGCCTTTTGTGTTGGCTCAATGCCTCTTGTAGAGAAGCCCTTGTTTTCGGCGACACCTCATCCATAAGTTGGCTGATTTCGTCAGCAACGGCAAACTTGATGACTGCATGCTTCAAGAGACTGGGAACCAGCTGCGTCCTTAAGGAAGAAAGCTCTATGTCAATCTTCTCAGGCGTTATTCCTTCAAGAGCCGCGAAACCCTCAACCGCATCACGTTGCATCTTTGCAGAGCCAGATTCTATGATTTTAAAACGCCGATTTTCCGGAAGGATATACAAGCACAAGGCTAGACTTTTGGGCTCGACGGCGATAAGCGCATCCGCTAAGGCATCATCACTTGCCTTAACAAGCTCGGGAAAGTCCAATCGAATGATAGCTTCTGGGCGATTCAGGATTTGGGTTGAAATCAAGCGATGAAGCTGCAGGATAGCAGAGTAACCGGGCAACTTGGAGGCAGAATCTTGGCTATTCTCCAACTTCCTTAGCTGAGCTAAATCATTGGGTGAGAATTTTTGAAGGAGGTTTACGCTTTCCACTGGCCCCAGGGCTCCCATAACAGACACAAGTTTTTGAGTCTGGGCCCCGCCTGCTACTAGCCACTCGCGAAGTTCTGACGTAACAAGGTAGGGATACTGGCTTAAATTTTTCCAAGCCTCTAATGCTTCATTCTTCAAGGTGACAATTTCATCACCAAGCAAGATGGGACCGTTTGACCCACTTCCTAGGCCAGCATTTTCAGATGCTTGAATGACTTTCTCTATTTCGTTCTTCTGGGAACGGCCTGCGATGGCATTGTTTTTTCCCGCTCGAGCCATTCCTTGAGCCAAAAGGTCAGCAGCTTCCAAAAATTTAGTCGCTTTGTTGCCCTGAAGTCGCAGGTAAAGAAAGAACAGAAAAGATGCAAATATAAAGAAAACCAGAGCTATGGGAAGCACTGTCAGCGGAAGCTCCAAGCCTTTGATAATTCTCTTAATGTCTCCCATAGGAGTTTTATAAATGGAGAGATCTTCTTCTAGAACGCGAATCTTAGCCTCAAACTCTGTTATGATTCGCTCCCCTTTGGCAATCTTTTCCTGAGCTGCCACTAGATCGTTTTTAAGTTGCGAATTTTCGGATTCAGACTGAGTAATTTTTTGTTGAGCGATGACGGTATCGTGTCTTAATTTTTCTACATCTTTACTACCGCTTTGCGGCAGCAAATCTGCTTTTTTGACTTGGACACTATCACCAGCATTCAAATCAAGCCCTAACCCGTTGGCGGTCGCTTCCTTAAGAGAATTGATTTGACCATTAGAAACATCATTACCAAAAGTCAAAGAAACCGTAAGCGGCCCAATGAATAAAGGCACTTGGTCCACAGTAAGGCGCTCGGCCATAAGTTTGAGCCGTTCTTTGGCAGACATCGACATGGGAAGAGATGTTAGTTTAGTGTCCTGAGATTTGCTGCTTAAAAGTTCAGATATTTTTTCAGGACTTATGGATGCTTTGATGTAGAGAATAAAGCGTCCCTCAGAGAGCTGCTGCCCCAAAACACGCTTCGCACGCTCTTCCTGATTTTCAAGATATTTGGCCATTTTTTGTTGCAAAATAGTGTTAACCTCAGGGGTAAGCACCACAGGCTCATTCTTTGCATTCTTTGCGGGAGGGTTTTTAGGTTCCGCTGCCGATACGACTCCTACCTGCAACAGAAGAAATAGGTAAATCCATCTAAAGTATTTCATAATTCACCCTTTCGATTGTCTCTAACCCGTTTTCGAATCAAGATTTCCAGACGATCATTCATTTTTTTGACATTTTCAATGCGACGCCCGTAGGCGTCTACCTCGTTTAAGAGTTTCTTGCTATTGCCATAACCAGCAATGGAGATGGAGTCTGCATCAACTTTCCTGGCCACCAGATAGTCATAGACCTGACGAGCCCTAGTGGAGGAAATCTCGGTAGCTTTTCCAGGATTCTCATGTTGAGATCTACTGACGTAGCTGGAAATCGCAATCTGGGAGCTTTCACCAAGTCCTGCCATACCTGATGACAGCTGATTAAGAATATTTTTACCTTTTACGGTGAAGCTTCCTTTACTATCAAACAAGAGATAGGAAGGTAGCAAAACTTTAATTTCATTGGACTTCGACTCAGTAGCGACTTTTTCTGCCTGATTGACAGCAGCAAGAGTTTCAAGCTCTTTCGTAGCTTTTTTGAACTGCTCTTCCTTCCTTTGAGAATTCTTAATGGCGTCTTTATCAACGGCTCCGAGAAGCATCTGCATGATGGCAAGAATTTGTGTATTGCTGTCTGATGCCGCCAACTCAAGTGCTTTTTCTGACAAGGCCATAATCGAAACTTTTCCGACATAAGCTTCCAAAGCTTGTGACTTGGAAATGGTGCTCCGGTTTGAGCTTTCCCCCATGTTTCCAGAATCTCCTGAGTTAGAAGCTGTTTTGCTTGTAGAAGCAATGGCGCCCTTAAGCTCCTGAAATTTCTGTTCATCAAGACTTGAGATGGACAGAAGTAGTATAAAGAACATCATTAGAATGGTGATCATATCCGCGTAACTAAAGATCCACGTACCTTCGCCTTCATCATGTCCCCCCTGACCTTCGGGGTGACTCGCATGCAATTTAGCACGCGCCGGTTTATAGACCACTTGAACCTTAGAGGCGGGCGTCTCCTTTAAAAGAGGTTTGATTTTTTCAAGCCTTTTTCCCATTCTATGCAGCCGCCTTTTCGTCTAAACCTAACACGTCTACTCTCTGATGAATTTCTAACATCGCGTTTAAGGATTCCTGGACTACAAGAGCACTTTCCTGATCTCTTAGAAGTAAGAGGCCCACCATCGTTATTTGGCGATTTCTGGTATCCAGAGAGCTTTTTACAGCTAAGTTTTCTGCCATCGGGCTAAACACTAAGTTAGCCAGAACGATTCCATAAAGGGTACCAACCAGACCTACCGCCATGGAAGGACCCAGACTTGACATTCCTGATTTAGAACCGCCAAGTCCCTCCAAGAGGGTTACAAGGGATAGCACCGTAGCCAGTAGCCCCAAGGCAGGTGGAAACTTACCCAAAGTCTTCACTATATTGACAATCGACTGACCGTTTTCTTGCCGCGTTCTGATGCGATCCACTAAGATATCTTCGAGTTTATGGTCAATACGATCGATGATCAATTGAACGCCGTCTTTTAGAAACGGATACCTAATAGAGTCCACTTCTTTATTAAGACTTGCTCTCTCGCCTTTTGTTTTTTGAGACAGTTCGATGATTTCACGGACGACCACGGGGCCGTCATCCACTTCATTTTTTAAAATTGTAACTACAGATTTGATGGTATGAACGAGGCGCTTAAAGGGAAAGGCACTTACAGCAATACCTATGGTTCCACCTATCACAATCACAAATCCTTCTAGAGAAATGTAGACAGCGCGATTATTAGCCATCACTAAGATGGGAACTATGACAACCAATGTTGATATTAAAAAACCAATTGCATAGCTAGCCATAGATCACCTCAAATTGCTTAGCATGTTTCGGGCCTCATCATTTCTCGGGTCGAGAGAAAGCGCCTTTTCATATTTATTTTTTGCTTTCTTATAGTCTCCTGTGAGGTAGTAGAAATTTCCTAACAGTGAATGAAATAGACTTATACCCTCCCACTGATCACGCATAGTTATCTCCATTTTCATTACCTCAGCAGAATTTTTTTCTATGACGAGGCTTTGAAGCTTGAAGATTTCGAAGAGATTAGCATTTAAAGACGCTGCAAAGTCAACCCGACTTCTTTCTGCAAGATACTCTTTAGAAAGAGGCTGCAGCTTGGTGCTAATGGTCAAACGACTTCCTGTGGCCTTTGGTACGACGATTTGCTTAGGAAGGTGAGCCTCTTTGTCGATCTCAAGCACCACAGCATCGGAATTGGGAAGTGAGTTCAGATCTAAAGGTGTCACACCAAGCGAGGGCCCAGGTTTCCCATTTTCATTTACAATTCTAACGCGCGCACCAGAGGGTTCACTTTTGACGACAACAAGGTGACTGCAAGCGCTTAGGCTCGCAACAATCAAGACCATGAGAAAATCTACACCCAAAAGATACTTTTGATATCTGAGATACCTTAACCATGTTTTTTTCACTGCCTCATTCACGTCAATGTCCCCAACGTCTCTAGATTTTAGAACCAAATACTTTAAAATTGCGAAATCGCTCTCTGTTCCCATCTAAACTTCATTTGTTCATACTTCTTACTTGGAATTGATCGGACAGAACTTTAAAAAGATTAATAGGAGCTTTCTTCCTAGAAAGTCGGCCAGAGGAAATCAATATGCTGAGCCAGGGCGTTCGAGCTAAACAGTCCTTCCTTGAGCCATCAAGGTTTCCCTAAGCGGACCACAATTGACTATTCTCAAAAAAAAAGCGCTTTAGTCGTTCAGGCTGTCGGCTTAGAGACCTTAAAGGAATCAAAAGCCGACCCTAGTTCCGCTAGGTTCTGGCAGGCTTCTCCTTAGAATGAGCCGCAAACCAGATAGAAATGGCTTTTGTGTCTAGGCATTATTTGTTTTGCCTAGGCATTATTTGTTTTGCCTAGGCATTATTTGTTTTGCCTAGGCATTATTTGTTTTGAGCCGCCACGGTTCTCAGAATGCTGGCTTAAGCTTAGATCCTTGACGGCAAGCAGGTTTGGAACCGTCGATGTTTTTTAAAATAGGCTCCTAATTACAGAACTTTAAAGTTCTTGGGGGCTGATTTGGGCAGCTGGGGAGGGGTTCTAGGGTAGGCTTTAGAAGTTCGCCGACTAGGGAACCAGGCTTCTTGCTGGGTGATAGTACTAGTTTTTAAGTCCCTATTTTTGTGATACAATGTCTGTTCTATGTGTAGAATTTTTATTTTTCTTGTAGGAAAATAAAAGATTTAACTATAGAAAACGTATGGTTAGCATAGGAATAGGAATGACCGAGCCAAAGGTGCCAAAATTGAGTTTAGTCAAAGGGCCGAAGACACCCGCCGCAAAAGAGCCTTACAAGATGGAATCATTAAGCTCTTTTTTAAAGTTTGCTGAAGATATTTGTCTTGTCGAACAAGGAATTCAAAATTCGGAAATTAAAGCTGCTCACGTGGGGGACTTATCGTCTCTAAAACAACCCTCGACCAGAACAAGAGCTCTGCATTCTGCCAAGACTTCGGATAAATCCTAATGGAGCCTCCTTCGAAAATCTCGGTAGTTAAAAACACCCTTGAGACCTATTTTATTGATGAAAATAAATTAGAACTTCTCTATCTGCGAATACTGTCCCTTTTAAATATTGCGGAATATGAGCTGTCGTTTGAATTTTTGACCTCCGAAGAAATGCGGCAATTAAATCTGGAATTTCGCAATATGGATAAACCAACAGATGTTTTGTCTTTTCCCCAAATAGAATTCGCCACTCCCCATAGGTTTGGTGATACTTTGCATTCGAATAGCTTCCATAAAGTTTTAGGCGATATAGCCATTTGTCCTGAGATCTGCGAACAGAATGCTTTGTCCATAGGCCACACCTTATCTAGGGAAGGCTGCTTTTTGTTAATTCATGGTATTTTGCATCTTTGTGGACATGACCATTTAAATGCCTCTGAGGAAGCTGTAATGCTTGAGCAACAAAACCTAATTCTCAGTGAACTCAGTGAAAAGGATTGGGAAGGTTTGATTGAGGTGAGCAGAGTATGATTTTTCAACTTTTTTGGCTTGTTGTTTTTCTTTTGATATTTGGTTTTTTTTCAGCCGCTGAAAGTTCTTTTAATCGAATCGGCGACTATGAGTTTGCTCAGATTAAAGTTAAAGCTTCGCCTGAGCTTAAAAAGGTACTTCTTAAATGGGCGGAAAATTCGGCTGTTTTCCGTTATTCCATCGCCATTACTATGCTTTTTTCGATTAGCATGGCAGTAGCTATTATTGTAGCCCTTGGACAAATCCACTCCCACCCTGAGAATTTGACACTATGGTCGGGACTTTCCATAGGCTTGTTTTTTCTTCTTGGCTATGTGTTTCCAAAATCCTTTGCGCGAAAATTTCCTGCTGTGGTTTTTGGACCTGCACTTGTGGGCGCAAGTTTTATACTTTTTCTAGGACGGCCCCTAGCTAGCTTACTTTCCAATCAAAACAACCAGAGAAAGAAGGAAGATCAAACGGAATCTCGCTCAGAGGATCGTTTAGAGTTTATGTTAGCAGAAGGTCGCATGTCGGGATTGATGGGAGATGTAAAGAAAGACATCTTGGAAGGCGCTTTTGAAATTGAAGAAACAAAAGTGCGCGAAATTATGACGCCAAGATTAGATATGGTAGCAATTCACTCCAGCACAAGCATCGCCGAAATCAAAAAGGTTTTTGTTTCCAGCGGCCATTCCAGACTCCCCGTCTATAACGCAGACCTCGATGACATTACAGGTATCGTGTTGGCAAAAGATATTATGCGGCTAGATGTGGATGGAAAGGCCTCTAGTTCGAAAGCCTCTGACATTCTAAGAGAGGTGACATTTGCTCCAGAATCAAGAAGCCTTGCTGAGGTACTAAAAGACTTGAAGCGCGCCCGCAGTCATTTGGCGGTAATCGTAGATGAGTACGGCGGGACGTCCGGCATAGTCACCATGGAAGACATTCTTGAAGAGATTGTGGGTGAAATCGAAGATGAGCATGATTTAGAAGAAGTGGGCATTGTAGCGTTGGGGAAAGGTGTTTTTGAGGTGATTGGTTTGGTCAACATTGACGAGTTTATGGAGTTCTTCCACATGGACATCCACTCTCTCAGCGAAGATGTACGACCAGAAAACATAGACACTTTGGGAGGATGGGTGACTCAGCTAACCCAAGAAATCCCGGAAAAAGGCCAAAGCGTCGATATTGGCCCATTACTCATCGAGATTACAGAAGCAGATAGAAGACGTATCATTAAAACAAAAGTCACCCTGAAACCCGACCACCCGCGATATGCTTCTGAGCCATTGTCGGACGTTTCCGGATAACTTCTGCTGGAGTGTAATTGCAGAGTCATTAATTTTTAGGCTTTTCAAAAACTGGTAGTGTTCTAAAATTTTAAAAAGCCGCCAATCCCTAAAATCAATTAGCAAACAAGCTGTTCACGCATCTTGGAAACCCTTTGGGAAGCAGACGCTAAAATTTCCGCAAATGCTTTTGACTTCTTTGCTTCTTCACTCACGAACTGAATGGCAAGACGCCATAGCTCTAATTTTTGGCAAACCAATATCAAATCTGCCCCATGGGCAATTGCTGTCACAATGGCTTCACCCCAAGACTTCTCATCTGCCGGGATGGCTCCCATCGTCATGTCGTCAGAAACAATCACCCCTTCAAATCCCATTTGACGACGAAGGAGGTTGCTCATAATCACTTTAGAAAGAGATGCAGGCTTGGTATCATAGGCCGGATAGATACAGTGGGAAATCATGACCATGGGAGAAATTCCCATTAGACCTCTAAAGGGCACCAGCTCCCTTGACTCAAGAACAGATGCCGGCAAATCAATAACAGCTTCGCTTAAATGGGTGTCTAACTTTGCATCGCCTTGTCCGGGGAAATGCTTGATACACCCCAAAATCCCGGTAGACTGCAAACCTTCTAGCCAAGCGCGGGATCTATTTAAAGTAGGAAGTGCCTCCACTCCCCAAACCCGATTGCCAATGGCAGTGTTGGTTGGTTCCGTCAAAATATCTGCAACAGGAGCGAAATTTACATTGATGCCAAGCTCTCGAAGAGCCTGTCCGACGGTTTGACCATAGGCGCGGATTCTAGAAAGAGACTCACTGGAATCTGAGCCTTCCTCTAGATCTAAAGAGGCCCCTGGATTTGGGAAGTTCGCTTTTAAGCGAGCTACTCGGCCACCTTCTTGATCAATCATAATCAATCGGCGCAGAGAGGAACCTTTTTGAATCTTTTGACAGAGTGTAGAAAGAGCCTCATGATGATCTTGATCGATATTTCTGCCAAAAATCGTCAAGCCCGCGTGGGGCATGGACTCCAAAAACTTAAGTTCATCGCTAGTAAGCTCTTTTCCTTCAAGAGAACCGGCAATCACGGATGCTGCAAGTTGATTCATCTGCTCACTCATCAAGGATTTGAAGTATATACCGCTTTTGGACTTTTGCTGCCGCGCAGTTTAAAATAGTACGAATGGCGTCGGCTGTTCTGCCATTCCTGCCAATCACTTTGCCAATATCTTCTTTTGCTACTTTAAGTTCAATTATATTTGTTTGGTTGCCTTGGATTTCATTTATCTCAATCCGATCGACAGTATCCACCAATGCTTTTGAAATAAACTCTACAAGTTCTTTCATGGAAGGGTCTTGTCCACTTTGTTCAGCCATTAGAATTTTTCCTTCGTAGAAATCAATATCGCTTTTTTGAGTATAGAATAGTAATAGTAAACCTTAAATCAATTAATCGCTATTGGGAAAATTATGGCAAGTGTTACAAAAGAGCACATATTTTCAGGAAGTCAAACGGCCTGTTTTAAGGCAATTGCAAGCTATGAGCATTATCCGGAATACTTGCCGGGGGTTTTAAAAGTCGAAGTTTTGCCACCCATGGACCCTAAAGCGGCCGTTTCCGTGCGCTATGAGTTAAACATCGTTAAAACATTCTTCTATGTTTTAGATATGTATCATGGAGAGCCTGATGAAATTAGCTGGAAGCTGGTAGACTCCAACCTCATGAAGTCTAACCAAGGCAAGTGGAAGCTAGCTTCAGCGGGAAAGAATAAAACCAAGGCAGAATACTTTCTCGATGTAGATTTCAAAGGCCTCGTGCCTTCGATGGTCGTAAAAAAAGTGACTGAGTCTAGCCTTCCTGCAATGTTTGAAGGCTTTCAAAAGATGATTGATGCTAAGCTTTGATTCCTGGGCCTTGAGCTACCGGTGAAAGCGCGCAAGCTCATTTGCAGGGCCCTACTTTAAGCCGCGTCCTTAGAGGCTGCGGTGTCGGCAGGGCTTTTTGCCCTGCATGGCTGAATTTTGGAGGTTTCCTCTACCTCTATTTTCTAGTGCTTCAAGCACTAAAAGCGAGCCGTCACCAGTCGGTATAAGGAGACTTTTTAAACTCCTTAAGTGCTTTTTGAGGGGGCCTTCTTGATCGCCTGTGACGCATCTTAGTCGAAGATTTGCTTCTTTTGGGGCTTTTTGCCGGTCTTTTCTGATGTTTGCCGGCCGGGGCCCTTAGAGTCTAGCGACCCCCCTCGAAAACTGCTGAAATCGGGCGAGCCTCGCGCCATAACCTCCCAACAATACTAATAAAATAGTTGAGACGCTGCCCCGCCACCTCCCTTTGTCGAGATTTCAAGGGAAGTGTAAAGAGACCTAACAGCACGACCCGAATGGCAGCTGGCACTTTTTTGAATTTGCTAGTAATAGCAGGCAGTTACCTAATGGCCTGAGAGTTTTCTTGTTGGCACGAGGCTTGAAGATAGAGTATGACAGTTGGGAACGGCCCATCTGATGAAAGACAAGTCATTCGACAGAGAAAAGGAGTCACGATGAAAAACGAAGCCACCAATGTAGTCTCATTGTTTGGAGCCAAAAAGACAGTTCCTTCTCATGTCAACGCACCTAAGGAATTAAACGCAGAACAGTCTGCCGACAGTTTTTTAAATAGCATGAAGAAGAACGTAGAAAATGCGGAAAGAATGAGACAGGAACGTCTGAAGGCTAACAAATCGGTTCTTCGTACCTATAACATCAAAGACTAAGTTTTTACTGTAAATCATTTGCTAATACTGGGGGATTCAAATGTCGAAGGCAACTGTTGTGGATTTAGCGTCGTTTAGAAACAAAAAAATAGCCCATGAAACGTTTTCGGGCAGCCGAAAGCCTCTAGGAACCACTCAGGTTGGCAATGAAGCCTCGGGAACCCTCCCAGAACGACTTCAAAAAATCAAGTCTAGCCTCGATCGCATCAATCGACTGATGCAAGATTTGAAGAATTTAGAAAAGAAGTAAATATATTTGACTTAGGTTTCGGAATAGATGCCAATGTAAGGCAAATTTCTATAGTCTTCGTTATAATCTAGACCATATCCCACGACAAACTCATCCGGTATTTCAAAGCCTAAATAGTCAATGGATATCTCGACGACTCGCCTTGCAGGTTTTGAAAGCATACTGCTAAGCAGAACTCGTTCAGCGCCAAGTTTAGTCATCTCTACCTTGATAGTATCCATGGTGAGCCCCGTATCGATAATGTCCTCAATCAATAGAAGATTCTTGCCTTTCAAATCAAGGCGCGGAATTCGCTCCACTTCAACAATTCCCGTACTTTTACTCCCCGAATAGCTTCGGGCGTAGAGATATTCCATTTCCATGGGCAAATCAATGTGCCTAACTAAATCAGCAGCAAACATGGCGCCTCCTTTCATAATGGAAATCACCACAAGCGGCTTTCCACGAAGATCAGCGGTAATCTTTTCTCCTAAGGCCTTAACTCTCGCCGACAGTTGCTCAGCGGTGAGATAAACCCGTACTTTTTGTTCTGCGTAACTCATGCCAAACTCCTAATATCATACAATTAAATCGATTTTATAACAGAACTCAATAAAGAAATTAGGATTCATGACGAAAACAGGCTGTCCTTTAGGAGCCCGAAATGAGTAATTCGATACAATTTCCACGAAATCGCTATACGGTTTGGTATAAAGACCAGGCAGGCGAAGTGAAGAAAATTGTTCGAAGACCTCCTGAAAAGCTCCATGATATTTTACCAACAGACGTCGTAGAACTAAAGCAAAGTAAAAACGAGGACTGGGTAGAAAACTCCGATTACTCTGTGAAACACATTAGTTGGAAAAATCCAAACGTGCTTCAGCTCAGCAAAGAGGATGGGGAAACGACGTTTGTCAACTATACAGACGTCTCGGTGCGAGACCGGATCATTCGTGATGGAGTCATTTATGAACCCAAAGATGATCCGGTATCTAACAAGTATTTAGGATGGCCTTAGCCTTCTTAGCATATTGCTAGTTATTTTCGGCAATCTTCCACCACATCAGCATAGTCGCGATCATAACCTGTAGTGAAGATTTTAAGAACATCCCACCCTAGAAGCCCTTCTTTGCCATAGGCTTTAGCTCTTATAAAATGACTGCCGTTGTTATTGGGGCCCGCATCCCATATTTGAAACTGGTCGGAGAATTTCGTGGAATATCGGATTTGTGACTCACTCACTTTGGTCCAAGCTATCGATTGATCCGGGCAACGAACCATTCGCTCAAAGACGATTTGACGAACCCTGTCCGTAAAGAGGGCATGCATCGTGATCGGCTCACCCGCTTTGACCTCTACTGACGACGCAGAAAGACTGAGCCCACCCGGAAGGTCATTTCCTGGATTGGCAAAATAGGCCGAGAATATCATGGGATCAAAATCCGGGACGTCCCCCCAGTTTAAAAGAGTGCCGGCTCCTTGCACATGGATTTCGTTTGGCTCTGGCGCTCGGTCGAGGGGGATTTTCATACATTTAGCTTCTTTTTCTGGCTCTCCCGCACCAATTGCACTGCAGACGTCTTCGACGATGACCGACAAATCTAAAAGCTGGCGTTTGGTAAGCCAACTTGGATTGACCTCAGTTCGCACTCCTTTTTCGAGGCGGCCGCTCGAGCCCACAAGCATGATCACAATGCCATTGTCGACTTTCCTTAGTGTGCCATTGCTGGCACTTAATCGGACAGCTTGCGTGTGTCTCGTGATTTGAACAGGGCCCTTTAGTAGAGACCTATCTTGAGGGATGACATAGTGCGCCTCAAGACGGAAAGGACTGTCACCTCTAGGAACCTGCAGCTCCAGACATGCTGAAAGAGAAAAGGGACATTGAATGATTTCCACATGATCGGGCTTATTGCCATCCTCACCAATGACTGAAACCAGCGGCAAAAAGTCGGCATTGGGGCTATCGGAGCGGTTGCTCGTTTCTAATGCCAGGAGCTCTTTATAGGCAGGAGGGAGATTGGCGAGGTCGATTTTCGGATTTTCTGGGGCAAGCCGCAAGATGTCTCCTGCTTCTGACCCCCAAAGAAAGCCGTTATTAAGTGTATTAATAAGCTCCTTAGCAAATAAGGAACGGATGTCTGAGCGCGCCTTGGTGCCCGCCCGATGAATCTGGGAGAGTTCCCAAACCCAACGCAGTTTTTCCTCTAGTGTGTTAGGGGTAGGATTGAGCTTAACATCCGCTTCGGAAAGCCTCAAATTCACAAAATCGGTCCATCTTTCAGCCTGATATTCTAGATCATCTGAGTTTTTATCATCGGCAAGTCCTAAGGTTTTTCTGTCGATTCCAAAAGCCGATTCGCCCACTAAAAAGCCACTTGTTTGACTCCCATCTGGACTGACGACCGATGCTTTTTTGGTATTCATGCCAGATTCCATCCAAGCCACAGCCAATAGCATGCGACTGGGCACCTTGCTCTTTGCAGACAAGAGCTCAATTTTAGTCTGCAGAGCTGAGCTGTCCCTATTTGGCGCCACCGGAGAATTGCCTTTTTTGCTGCCGCACCCTAAAGAGATTAAAATCAGAGCAGTTGCGATTGACTTTCGGCACTTTATCTTCGCCATATTTCCCCCTACATCTCAGAGAGTTAAAAAAAAAGGAAATTACTTACGATTCTCGAATTTCTTACTTGCACAGAAACAATTTTTCAGGCAATTTCCTTCTGCACTTGGGGATATAGCTCAGTTGGTAGAGCGTCTGCCTTGCACGCAGAAGGCCAGCGGTTCGAATCCGCTTATCTCCACCAGTGCACACCTCTTAATTCTACAGCATTATCAAAAAAATCATAAATTCATCATCAATTTTGCCCTAGTTCTAATTTGGAATTTGCTGGCGCATTGTGGAAATCTGTTTTGTAACCCTCAGCTATATTTATGGATTCATTACTTTTTTAAACAAAGTCCCATAGCCTGTCACATTTGAACCTAAAGCTTTCAGGATGACAGGTAGAGGCTCTTAAGAGAAGTTGTCTTAGGGCTTCGAAAAAAAAACAAAGGTTAAATTATATGGCTAGTTACATATGCATATCTGATTTTAGGCATTACGACTTCTGAACCACGTTCGATTTATGGAACTACCCTGTTTAGAGTATAAGTGTGTTCAAAGCTTTTGATTCCTTGCGGAGATTCCTTGCAGTGATTCATTACGGGGATACTTTCATGTAGTTTTCGAGGGCCATGATTGCTCGGCTTCTCGCATGAAAAGACCGAGCAGGTGCAGACCTTTGATTTTGCGCGTCTCCAGATAGATCAGAAATTTGTCGGCCATATCGAGTCTGGGAGCTTTCTTTTCTAGTAATGCGGTAGCGAAATTCGGACTTTCTCTAAGCGCTTACAAAGTATTTGAAGGATCTTTAGATCCTCAAAAACTATTTCCCTATTGGGACCGGAGCTTGGAATGAATGTTATCACCAGAAAAACACTTTTTTTGAAGAAATCCAAGCGTGCGACTTGCTATAAACCAGTCTGAGAACTTTTAAAGAAACGATGTCCGAACTCCATGTTGTAACAGCGGGAAGTTTTTTTGCTCGTCATCTTTGGAGGCTTTTCCATAGATCCGCCAGCATCGAAGAATTGGGAAAAGAACAGTAGACGTGTTTTTTGCAAGTTTGCATTAGTTTCATGGAGCGGCGCGAAAATCACTTGCTTATCCATGGCGATGGTGTGTCTCGTCTGGAGACAAATACCTGGGCGATCGTTACCCCGTTAGGCGGCATAGCGTCGCCAAGTTTCTAGTTCCCAACTCAGTCGTTGAAGCGCTGAAAGAGCAAACTTGAATATCACCCTAAACTGGCAAAAAGTTTGAATTGTTGGAATCTACCACTACAATAAGAAGCAGGTTAGAGCCCAAATACCCATGGCAATCTCAACCTGAGAATGCTACATAATGCCTTTCTTCTCTGAGTTTGCGGCATGATTGAAACTATTTTAGGGCCCATGGAGGGCGTAAGTGACTTTCCGTTTAGGATGTGGGTAAACCTCATCTCAAAGCCCACGTCCTCTTATACCCCTTTTTTAAGACTAACCGAAAGTTTTCCACACAATGAACTTCCCTCCGAATTTTGGCCGGAAGTTTTAATTCCTTCTTTTACGGACCTGGTTTGGTGGCAGACGCACTTACAAGTTATGACTCCTGACCCATCATTTCTAGCCCGCCTTCGTAAGCAACTCCCTGAAGATGCAGATTCCGTCGATATGAATTGTGGATGCCCATCTAAAATGGTTACGGGCAAGGGGTCAGGATCGAGCCTACTGAAAACTGTTGAGGGATTTAAAAGTTTTGTTGAAGAATGTGTAAGCCATTTCGACGGTCCTAAGATGAGTCTTAAAATGCGCACTGGTTTTCATGATGAAAGCCTTTTTGAAGAACTGGTGTCTTGTCTCCCTGCAGACTCTCTCAAACATTTGACGGTTCATGGAAGAACTCGCGAGCAAAAGTACTCTGGCTATGCCGACTGGAATATGATTGATCGAGCCTCTCGTATTTTTAAAGGAAAGGTTTTTGGGTCCGGTGACATTGTTTCCCAGTCGATGATGGAAGATCGGCTTAAGACCGCGCCCAAATTATCCGGCGTATTTATAGCGAGAGGAGCCATTCAGAAACCTTGGATTTTTTCGGAGCTTCAAGGCTCTAAGGTCGAAGTTTCCTATGAACTTGCTCTCATATACTTAGAAGTCTTTCATTGGCTGACAAGACTTTGGAATGACGCAAACCCTGAAGGTTTTCTCCCCTGCCTTTTGGACGCTGCTTCCCTTAAGTCCAATCCAACCCTAGACTCCTGGCTCCTCTATCGCGAAAAATTAGAAGCGCTTGCAAAAATTAATGCCGTTTACACAGATCGAAATACAAGACGATCTCTGGCTCGAACCAAAATGATCTGGAGTTACATGCGCACCAATTGGAACTCGACGTCTATGGCTCCAGAACCTCTTAGAGCTAACACTTTTGAGGATATGATTGGGGAGCTAAAAAAGCTCAAAACTGAGTCTTAAAGCCAAAATGCGCAACCTGTTTATAGGCATGCTAACTTTTCTTATTCCGTTTTATTGCAGCGGCAAAAGAGGCCTTGAAGCAATGAAGCTGTGGGAGCCTATTTACTGAAACAGATAAAATTTGCAGCCAGTAAATGTCCAGTCAAACTTTGATCATTACAGAAAGCGTAAATTAAAAAATCTCTTTGCGCACGAAACAGGGCTTGGAAAAACTCCTTCTATAAGATTCATTTCTGACAACAAGGGAATACAAAAAATCAGACCTCCCAAGGATCGGAGAGGTCTGCAAACACTGAGAAAATGAGTGACGCATGGAGGAAAAATTTTAACTCTTATAGGCTGCTATATAGGCAATCCAGGATTCACATTCTTCCCCAGTTTTCTTGGGCAGGTATTTGCCATTTCCATCCCCTGACTTCGTAAGCCCCTCCCATAAAACAGTGCTCGTCTTAAATCCTACTTCTTCTAGAATTTCTCGAAGCTCAGGAATGCTCCACATCCGCCAGTCGTATACAAATGCGTTGTTAAGCGGCTTGCCTTTTTTAAATCGAAAGTGAATGGCAAGCTTTGCTCGTGAATTGATAGGATCAAAGGAAAGCTGCTCAAAATGATAGGTATACTTCATCGACGGAAAATACACGCTATAGTCATTGGTTAATTGAGTCAGAGAACCGCCAAAGCAGTCCATGAGAAACATTCCTTTTGAATTTAGCTTCTTGTAGACTTCTTTAAAATAGGCCTTCAGTACTTTCCTCTCTTGAAAACAGTAATACGAAAAGTTAAAGGCAAATATGACATCGGCTTTGGGGAGCTTACTGCTCAATACATTCTCGTTTAAAATTTGGACTCTCGACTCCTGATCTTTCGTCAAGGTCGACAAATAGTTCTTTTTGCCGTAAGCAATAGGGGATTTATCGAGATCAATGGCGATGCCGCGATTGAGCTTGTGCTGTTTGACCCACGCCACGGTATTCGCAAAGGTACCGCAAAAATCTTCCCGAAGGACTTTAAACATTTCGCCCTTATACCTAGATTTCCAAGCCTGTTTCATGACGGCAATATCAGCCTCAGGATTTTGAACAGAATTAAAATAGAGACTATATTTGTCGCGAGATTCTGACACTTCAAACTCCTTAAAATTTCTTACTGCTTTAACACTCTATGAGTCCTAGCTTCAAATACTTGCAGGCACGGCATCAATTTGCTCAATTTTAGAAAAGCCCTACCTCGGCGAGGAGCTCGTCTAAAATTAAACTATTGAACTTTCGAGGAAACTAAGAGACCTACTATGCTTGATAACTAGGCTCGAGTCAAATAGATCCAAATTGGACCGCTTTATCTCTCTAGGAAGTCGGTTTAAATAAATCGATACATGTTTACTCTCAATGGCTGACCGTCAGAAAGCGGAAATCGGAAATTGGAAATCGGAAAGCGGAAAGCGCAACCCTTTTGTCTGAACCTGCTTGACGTGTCGTAGGTCCAGAACAGACTTGGACAGAAGGTATTACGAGGCATGGATTTGGTTTCCAAATCCTTGTTCAAGCGTCTCCCCCCCCTTGGCACAGCATTCCTTAAGTCAAACCTCGCCTCTTAAGCGTTAAGAAAAAGGATTTAGGAGGAGGTATAAAAAAAGCGAAGTTTCTTTCGCTTGATTCAGACGATTCATTCACCATGGCTGGTTACTTGGGAAGCGCTCGTGAAATTTTTCTTTTATCTTGAATGGGAGACTGCTTAAAGAAAGTGGCTTTTCGCCCGATCGTAAATACCAATTGGGAAGTGGTCTTCTCGGCAAGTTCTTTACTTAGCTCTAAGAAAGTCTCACGATCATCTTCAAATATTTGTGTTTTTACCAGTTCATGATCGGATAAAGCCCTGCTGAGTTCCTTCACTACAGGTTCTGATAAACCGCTCTTTCCCACTTGTAGAAATGGATCTAGGTGGTGGGCAAGCCCTTTAAGGTGTTTTCTTTGCTTAACGTTTAGAACTTTCATGAGAACCTCCGACAAGGCCCCCTTGGTATCAAAACCCGCCAGATAGTTCAAGCCCCTTTTAAAAGGCAATGAAATTAGCGATTTAGTTGGCTTTTTTTGCGTTTAGGTCATCAATTGCTCGACTTAAAACACCTTTTTTGGCCGGCAATCGCAAATACTGGGTCCACTTGCCTTCAGCATTCACCAGGTAAACGATCGAAGAATGAAGTACCTTTTCCGTCGCCTTTGCTTCTGGGAGAGCTTTTTCGAAGCTTGCTCCAAAAGGTTTAGCAGCTCGAGACAGAGCTTCTTTATTCCCTAGAAGTCCTACCCAGGTTGGATCAAAGACCTTAAGCCAGGTGCTTACCTTTTTGGGAGTGTCTGCCTCAGGGTCCACGGATATGAAATAGAATTGGGGAGATATGGTGGATTTTGCAAGCCCATTTAGCTCCCCTTTTATATAAGCTGCGGCAAGCGGGCAAGCCTCTGTGCAAGTGGTAAATCCAAAATAGACTAAAGCTGTCTTGCCTCGAGAGACATCAGGAAATAAAATTTTGGCACCGGAAGGGTCTGTAAGCTGAAAAGTCGCTAGCTGAATTCCACCAGATGGTACTACTGACATGGCGTCAGAAACCGGCTTTCCTTGCTGGGAATGGCCCAGCGCAACCTCAGCAAGCAAAAACAATGCAATCAACCGTGATTTCATGATAGACCTTCCCTTTACATTTGACCTAAGTCTCGATTTGTCGCCGCAAGCTGCATCTCAACGACTTCAAGGAGTAGAACTTGGCCCTAGTTAGCGTGAAAGACATTAGCAAAAGATTCGGATCTGAACCACTGTTTAGCGATTTCAGCTTTTCTATCGACGAGGGTGCCGGCATCGGCCTGATTGGTCCTAACGGCGCAGGTAAATCTACTCTTTTGAAGATTTTAGTGGGACTTGAAGAGGTGGATGACGGGACTTTAAGCCGTAAACGCGGACTTAAAACGTTGTGGATCGATCAAGATAGTACGGTCCCCGAAAATATTACTGCCCGAGAGTTTTTGTTTAAACATGCGGTAGCCTCGGGGCTCGCTCCTGATGAGGCGACCGGACTCATTGCTTCTGCCCTTGGAAAGTCTCATATTTTGGATCCTGAGGTATTGGCATCTTCCCTCTCAGGTGGCCAAAAGAAAAGACTCCATTTATCACGCATGTTTTTGGAAAGACCAGACCTTGTTTTCCTAGATGAGCCTACCAACCATCTTGACCTGGAAGGCATTATTTGGCTTGAAGGCATCCTAAAAGAATCTAGCTTCGCCTGGGTTCTTATCAGTCACGACCGATATTTTTTGGACCGCACTGCAAAAACTATAGTGGAGCTGTCTGGTGTTTTTCCTGGCTACTTCTTTCAGACCAATGGTGGCTATTCCACTCACATTGAAAAGCGCGGCCTCTGGATTGAGGCCCAAAAATCAGAAAGCCAATCCTTAGCCAACAAAGTCCGACGTGAAAACGAGTGGCTTTTAAAAGGCCCCAAAGCTCGCACTACCAAGCAACAAGCTCGCATCGATGAGGCTATGCGGCTGCAAGCGGACTTATCTGAGCTCAAGAGTCGACTTAACCGAACTCAGCAAAGCGACATCGAATTTAGTGCCTCCGGGCGCAAAACCAAGAAACTTGTGGAGCTTATCGACCTTAAGGTGTCCAGAGGGGACAGGACCCTTATCAACAGCATGTCTTATACGATTTCGGCGCGTAGTCGTACAGGAATCATTGGAAAAAACGGCAGTGGAAAATCAAGTCTTTTAAAAACCATATCAAGGGAACTCGCGCCCAGTGGAGGCGAGATCAAATACGCCCAAGATCTCTCCGTAGTTTACTTTGACCAGCATCGAGAAGCTCTAGACCCAACATGGACGCTAAAACGAGCCTTAGGTGATGGAGGCGATGCGGTCATCTTTCAGGGGCGAAGTCTTCACATTGTCTCGTGGGCGAGACGCTTTCAATTTGATAATGATCAACTAGACACCCCCGTAGCGCAACTGTCCGGGGGGGAACGTGCTCGCCTTCTGGTAGCACGCCTTATGCTCAAGTCCGCTGACGTCTTGATTTTAGATGAGCCCACCAATGACCTGGATATCGATACCCTCGAAGTCTTGGAAGCCAGTCTGTTGGAGTTTCCGGGAGCGATCATTATGGTGTCCCACGATCGTCACCTCCTCACAAAAGTCTGCACCCACTTTTTGGGCATTGATGGCCAAGGTGGATTTACTGCTGTAGCATCCTATGAGCAGTGGGAAAAAGAAGTCTTCAAAGGCCGCGGAGGAACTCGCGAGGTAGCTCCGACATCGGGCAAAGGCGAGAGAAAGCAAAAAAAGCTGTCTTTTAAAGAACAATTTGAGTTGGAAGAAGCAGAAGGCCTCATCGCCAAAACGGAAGAGAGAATTCTCATTTTAGAGCGCCGCTTAGAACAGTCTTCAGGAAATGGAAATGCCTCGGAAACGGCATCGCTCTATGCAGAACTCACCACGGAAAGAAATGTTCTGGAGCGAACCTATATGCGATGGGCTGATTTAGAGGAGAAAAAAGCCAACTTAGATGCGTAGTCTTTGTCGGCTTTTCCGTTGGTTTGTTATAGATCACGAGCGGCAGCAGAGCTACCGCTCGTTTTTCGTCGACTTAGTTTAGAGACAAATCTTCAAAGTTTTTAAACATCATGGATTCCACGGGGTGTTCCCCGCGACGAGCATATTTGGCATTTCGCTTCGTGTGGTAAGGAGTCACCACGGAACCAGAAACTTCAAAATAGATCAGCTGACCAATGGGCATGCCGCGATACACGCGAACAGGCTTCTTGACGGAAATTTCAAGGGTCCACGTATTACAAAAGCCAATATCACCTTTGCCCGCCGTAGCATGAATGTCGATGCCAAGGCGCCCTATGGACGACTTGCCTTCCAGAAACGGCACGTGAGCATGGGATTCCGTGTACTCCTCAGTGACTCCTAAGTAGAACTCATGGGGTTGCAAGACGATGCCCTCTTCCGGAATTTCTATAAGCCCGATTTGGTTGTGAAGTTTTGCATCGAGAACCTCGCTATGGTAGGTTCCTAGCCACTTCCCTAAATGAACGTCATAGCTATTGCTACCTAGGCAGGAGCGTTTAAAGGGTTCAATGACGATCGTCTTTGCTTCTATGGCATTCAATATCATTTGATCAGTTAGGATCATGAGTGGCTGCTCCGTGGCTCGGGTGTGCATGACATTTTCAGTTCCTATGTATCAGAAAACACCGGGAATCCACAAGGAAGAAGGTCGCATTTTCTGCTTGGCCTGTGCCATGTGTATGCTAAGCTCCCAAAATAGGCTTTCTTAGATTTAACCCGCCAGAGGTCACACGTAACCCCATGAAAATTACTGATAAGATTTCTAACTTTGCTAAGCAAAGTCGACCTTTTTATTCTTTTGAATATTTTCCCCCGAAGACGGACTTTGGCCTAGAAAACCTATATTCACGCATGGAGCGAATGGCCAACTTAGAGCCGGCCTTTGTGGATATTACCTGGGGGGCAGGCGGTTCGACGGCGGACCTCACCCTAGAAATGTCCGGAAAGATTCAGAAGTTTTTTGGGCTCGACGTGATGATGCATTTGACTTGTGTCAATATGACTCAGAAATCCATCTTGGAAGCATTAACTGCCGCTAAATCCCACGGCATCAAGAATATTTTAGCCCTCAGAGGCGATGCTCCTCAAACTTCAGAAAGCTCCCCAAAGGCTGACGGCGAGTTTCAGCATGCTAAAGACCTCGTGGCCTTTATCAGAAAAAACTTCCAACAGGAATTCTCTATTGGTGTGGCCGGCTACCCGGAAGCCCACCAAGAATCTGGCGGAGATTGGCGACGGGATGCCCATTTTTTAAAGGAAAAAGTCGATCATGGGGCAGACTTTGTCATCACGCAACTTTTTTACGATGCCAAGGCTTTTTTGCGGTTTCGAGATTACGCAAAAGAGATTGGCATTTCCGTTCCCATCATACCGGGTATCATGCCTATTCATAATTATTCGAGATTTATTAAGTTTACGGATTTTTGCGGCGTCGCCGTGCCAGACTCGCTGAAATCTCGCCTAGAACCCATCAAAAGTGATGATTCGAAAGTCATGAAAGTCGGTATTGACCACTGCGTCGAAATCTGTGAAGAGCTTCTTTCTGCAGGCGTGCCAGGCATTCATTTTTATACCTTAAACTTAGAGAATTCCGTTACGGAAGTGCTTGTTCGCCTTAAACTCACCGAAGACTCCCGAGAGCGAAAAGCATTTCCTTGGCGCCAAGCCACAACCGACGGTCGCCAGCAAACAGAAGAAATTAGACCCATCTACTGGTCAAACCGCACTGCCAGTTATCTGGCACGAACCTCAACCTGGGATGACTTTCCCAATGGTCGCTGGGGCGACTCCAGAAGCCCCACCTTTGGGGAGCTATCGGACTACCATCTCCTGCGGAGTGGTCGCTCAAGCACCAAGGCTCGAGAAGAGCGTAAAGAGATTTGGGGTGAGCCCATCAATGAAACCGAACTCTATGAGGTTTTTGCGAAATATTGCCTAGGAACCGTAGACCGGCTTCCCTGGTCCGACGTGGGTCTCCAAGCAGAATCCAGCCCCATTACGGAAACTCTGGTGGCTTTAAATCGCGCGGGGTTTTTAACCATAAACAGCCAGCCGCAGGTGAATGGCTCCCCTAGCACTCATCCCGCAGTAGGCTGGGGCGGCCCGGGCGGCTTCGTCTTTCAAAAGGCTTATTTAGAATTCTTCACCACACCTGCAAAGTGGAAGGCTTTAAAGGCTAATCTTAAAGCCTTTCCTTCGATGACTTGGCAAGCGGTTGACTTTAGTGGCGACTACGATTCTAATATGGCAGAAGGAGCTGCAAATGCAGTTACTTGGGGCGTTTTTCCAGGAAAAGAAATCGTCCAACCTACAGTCGTCGATACTGCAAGTTTTAAAATATGGCGCGATGAAGCCTTTGATTTGTGGCTCAATGATTGGGCTTACATTTATGAAAAAGGCTCACCTTCCAGAAAACTTTTTGAGAGGGTTCATGCTACCTACGTTCTCGTGAATATCGTAGAAAATGATTTTATCTCAGGAGATTTAAATCGAGTTTTCCAGGGCTTAGTCTGAATGTTGCAAGCCCCTATGTTTTTTGGCGCTCTAGGAAAAATACGGACCAAAAACTGGGTTCAGGGCGCCTCAGTACAGGATTTCCGTTGCCTTACGCAAGTTCTCGCTCGATTTGTCAGGCGCAATCATTTTCGAAGGTTTGCCGACAAAAATAATCCTCCTGAAGCCAGGAGCTCGTGGGCTGGACTAAAGGCGATTGTGCGCATAGCGGACTCAGAATTAGGCGCACGAAATGCCCCGCTAAGCCTACTTAGAGTCTTTTTGTGCCAAGGATTGATAGGCAAAAGCATAAAGGCGGACTTGCTTGAGCATATTTGCCAAGCCGCTTCGTCGATTCATGGAAAGAGCATCAGAAACCCCTCCCTCCGCCAGAAACTCCGGCGATAGGGCCATGATTTCTTCAGGTGTGCCACCCGAATAAACCTGCACTAGGGCGGCTATGACTCCTTTGACGATAGAAGCTTCCGAATCTGCTTTAAAATAAACCCGCTCCCCATCAAAACGAGGAATCAACCAAGCTCGAGAGATGCAGCCTTTGACTAAAAACTTGTCGTTTTTTTCAGCTTCCGTCAGAATTTCCAGCTCCCCAGCCTTTTTGATGAGATATCGAAATCGGTCATCCGGGCTGGGTTGAGCCTTAAGCTCCTGAAGTAGTTTATCTTTCCTATCCTGGATCATCATCATGGCAAGACCTCTTCACGGCAAAAGGAAACCTATCTGGCACATCTATCGCTAACTTGCGTAAATAAGTCAACTTAAGTATTGTGGAGTCTATTTTCAAGTCCACCCGCGGGAAAGGAAACCAATTTGAAATCCATGCCAGATATCGCCTCTGAAGCGGCGCCCCGCTCTTCGGGAGTCCTCGCCAAAGTCGGAATGACGGATATTGAAATTCCTGTTCTGGTCCCCAGTCCTCAGGGCATGATGTTGATTCCAGGCAAAGCAGATGCTTTTGTGAGCCTCGATCAGGCAGATGCAAAAGGCATTCATATGTCGAGGCTCTTTCTTGAACTCACATCCACCCTAGAATCAAAACCATGTGACGCCGATAGTTTGAGGCATATCCTTGGACTTTTTTTGAATTCCCACCAAGGGTTAAGTAAAAAAGCCTTTGTCGAAGTTAGATACGATCTCCCCCTTAAGAGAAAAGCTTTAAAGTCAAACCATCAGGGCTGGAGAACTTATCCCCTTAAGTGGAAGGGCGAAGCGAGCCCAGAAGGCGTGGAACTTTTTTTGGAAGTTTTAGTAACTTATTCCAGCACCTGCCCTTGTTCTGCTGCCCTTTCAAGGCAGTTGATTCAAGAAAACTTTGCGCGTTCCTTTTCAGACGCCACTCTTAACTTTAAAGACGTCCATTCTTGGCTGGGACAGGAGCAAGGCATTTCGGCGACTCCCCATGGCCAAAGGTCTCATGCCCTAGTCACCATGAAAGTTAACTCAACACCTGACGTCGTAGAAATCCTCGATCAAATTGAAGAGGCCCTGGGTACTCCCGTGCAAGCAGCTGTGAAGCGCGAAGATGAGCAGGAATTTGCTAGATTAAATGCCACTCATTTGATGTTTGCAGAAGACGCTGCAAGAAAAGTTGCTCGCGCCCTTCGCACGAGAGATGAATTCACAGACTTTAGAGTGGAGGTCACTCACTTTGAAAGTTTGCATGCCCACAATGCCAGTGCTATTGCGGTAAAGGGAGTTCTGGGCGGTTTTCTTAATTAGTTGGGAAGAATTTTTATTTGCGACGTTGCCGCTAGAACACTATCGTAGGTAAGCTCGCCCCAATGCTGGCAGTAAAATCGTAGCCTGCCCTGCCTCAGTAGCGACCACGATGGTAAACGGTCTAGGCAGCTTCAAATGGATTTCAGTGGGAGACCTCTTGATGAAATATAATCGCTATGAAGTTTAAAAAAATAGAGAGCAGCTCTGGAGTCCCTTTCAGCCCTAAGGGGCAACGTGACTCATTTAAACCTTCTGAAGGACATCATATTAGGGAAAACCAACAGATGTCTAACAGCCATGGGCATTCTCATAGTCATGGGCATTCACATGGCCATTCCCATGGGCATCATCACCATCATTTTAATTGTGGGGCAGGCGCTTTGCAGGGAGGAGACTCCTCCAAAGTTGGTCTGGCATTCTTTTTAAACTTTGGATTTGCTCTGATTGAAATCCTGGGAGGATTCCTGACGGGAAGCTATGCCATTCTAGCCGACGCCTTGCATGATGCCGGGGATAGCTTAACGTTTGGCATTGCTTGGCTACTGGAGCGCTACAGCAGAAAGTCTAAGGATCATAAATTCACCTATGGCTATGCGAGATACTCGTTACTAGGCTCCATGATCGTTTCCATGGTCATCATGATCAGCAGCATCTTTATCGTCTTCGGCGCCTTCAAACGATTTGCCGACCCTGTGGCTCCCACGACCGAGTCCATGATGGGGTTCGCCCTCCTTGGTGTTTTGGTTAATGGATATGCTTATTTTAAAATGTCGAGAAGCTCCCATTATTTAGACAAGAACCTTAAGTGGCATATGTTCGAGGATGCTGCAGGTTGGGTCGCTGTTCTTGTAGGCGCAGTGATCATACACTTTACAAATTGGATTTGGATAGACCCCTTATTAGCCATCTGCATTGCGGTTTTTGTTTCCATTAATGTCATAAGAGGTTTTGGGCGCACCTTGGACATCCTTTTGCAGGCGAAGCCGGAAGACACCACCGTAGAAGACATCAGGGCTGTCATTTCTTCGGTGGAAGGTGTATCTGCTTTGCATGACCTCCATGTCTGGAGTTTAAATGGAATGACCCAAATCTTAACAGCCCATGTAGTGGCAGAAGACCCTTCCCAAGCGCAACGTCTAAAAAATGAAATTCGCCATAAGCTTTCTAATTTAGGTCTGTTTCACTGCACCCTAGAAGTGGAGTCTAAAGACGACTTCTGTAAGGATCAGTGCTAAGAGGAAATGGCGAAAATTAAGAAACACTAAATGGAATGTGGGCTTCATCAATTCTATAGTACCCCTGGAGATGGAGTCGCAGCCTTTACTGCTGATGCGGCTTGGAGTACCAACCGTAAAAGCTGGGCGTGTGAAGCAGGTTTAGGCACAAAGGTGTCTGCACCTGACTTAGAGGCATTCTTGTTGTCGGCACCGATGGTGCGATTTGAGTGAAGGCAAATTAAAGCTTTGGAGCCACGACGTCTCAATTCGGAAACAAGTTCAAATCCGTCT
>CAIMVM010000027.1 GCA_903844895.1 uncultured Pseudomonadota bacterium | reverse complement strand
CTCGGCATCGGTGGCTTAGGGCAAGCGAGTTGGGTTGAAATTTGTCATCACCATGGAACCTTGGCTGAAGTAAGAAATTTGAAATCTGAAGATTTGCTGAAGCTTGATGGATTCGCCGACAAAACAGCAAATGCTGTTGTCGAAGGGCTTAAACGCATGGCGCCGGTCATTGACGAACTTTTAAAAATGGGAATCGTTCCGATAGAAGTAAAAGGTAAAAGAGAAATAGGCCCCTTTTCCGCTATGACTTTTGCGATCACGGGAACTCTTTCCAAGCCTAGAGAGGAGTTTGAGCGTATCATCGAGGATCAAGGCGGGAAAGTAGTGAGTTCGGTTTCCAAAAAGACATCCGTTCTTCTTACAAATGAATCCCAGTCGTCCTCTTCCAAAGCAAAAAAGGCGGTGGATTTAGGTATTGAGATATGGAGCGAAATTGAGTTCTTGGCGAAACTACCAAAAGAAAACGGGTAGTTTCACCAAAAATGTAAGTCTTCTTGTCTAAGGAATCGTAATCGCGACGTTCTGAGAATAGGCTCGATTGTCCAAATAGATATGGGTTCCTGTACATCCGGGCTGAACAGACATATCCGTCACTCCTGCTAATGAGGGAGTGATCAATTGGATAGGATTGGGACCAAGGGCTACGTTTGTCCAAGCGACATTGGGGCTTGCCGATACACTTCCTGGTGCGCTGCCTGAAAAGGCTGAGGATTCGTAGATATTGACGCAGTATGTGGAGGAGAGAGGAGTGGAAAGTGCCATAGAAGCAATTTCCAAAGTAGGTTGTTCGGCATACGGGAAGTTAATCGAATAGCTTGAAGTAGAAGATGCCCCTGATGATTCTCCACCACAAGGTGATCCAACCTGCAGGCGGGGTTTATAGGAGCTGGCCTTTGGAACTGAGAAAGAGTAAGCTTCAGACAAATCGCCCGAGGCATTTGTAGTGACTTCAAACTCAGCGTGAACCGATTCTGAATCCAAGGTTGAATCTAAAGAAAGACAATGTGTTCCAGCAGGTAGAGCACCTGAACCTGAAACCTCACTTAAATTCGCTTTGGTAGCAAGAAGTGGATATTTCGAGTCGCCGACTTCGCCGTCTATCCCGGTAGATAGATCCTCATAACGAATGCCCCAGGCATAGATTCCTTTGCTCTTAAATGAGGCTTTGTTGAGCTCTCCGGCTGTTTCTATGCCGCATATTTCCGATTCTCCCAGAAGAGCAAAAACAAGCGCTGCCCAGCCTCCTGTCAC
The DNA here is from genome assembly GCA_903844895.1 of uncultured Pseudomonadota bacterium. Taxonomy (GTDB): domain Bacteria; phylum Bdellovibrionota_B; class Oligoflexia; order Oligoflexales; family CAIMVM01; genus CAIMVM01. The sequence continues at coordinate 1,474 of CAIMVM010000027.1, read as the reverse complement.
CAATTTAGAATTATCAAGACCCAAACTCACGGTCACCTTGCCAGCGCCATTTATCGCAACCGTTTTTCCTCCGAGAGAAAATTCTGGAGATTCTTCACTTGAATTGGACTTCTTGGCTCCTGAAATGACGGCTACACAGAGTTTTGCTTGAGACCGTCCATAAAGTGCAGAATCGAAAGTAATTTTGTGCTCTTTGCCCACGCCCAGTTTGGCTTCCGTTGCATCCAAAAAGCCGGGCAGAGTTTCGGTTCCACAGTACACCAATTGAAAGACCCCGACGCGCGTCGAAAGAACCTTCGCAAAGCTTTTTCCTGAGGAGGTAGACAGAGTTAATGCTGACTTTCGCCAAAAGAAGAGATCCGATCCGGATTTAAGAAACATACAAAGATTATCAGCCGAGCGTGAAGTCAAATTCGAGTCCGTAAGGGATAGCGTATCCACGGGAACTGAAATAGCTAGAGGAGAGCTTAAAGTTGTGATGGAAGAGCCTTTGCTTGAGGCACTTACAGAAATTGCTGGTGAGCTTCTCGCAACATTGCTAATATTGAAGTCCCCAGGCATCGGTACAACCTCAGCATAAACAGAAGTGTCAATTGCAAGAGATCCCGCGCTAAAAGCAACGGTAGTTCCAGCTGCTGGGCCTTTGGTAATGGAAAGAGTCGCTCCTGCGTTCGGATCTGTAACCGTGGCCGTTTCTGCGGCAATTTTTGAGGTAGTTTTGTCATTGTCGACTTGGGATCTCCCGCAGTACGCTGCAAGAACCAAAGTTAAAGACATTACAAGTGGTTTATGCCAACTTTTCATAAACTATGCCCCCTGCCGAATTAGCCCGACGTATGCGCAATCGGTAGGTTCTTGAAAACCTTTAAATTTTTAAGAAAACCCTAAATGTTTCGGTGGTTTAATTTTTAAAGTAGAACCTTATGTCGCCTATATAAACCAATAATATTGTCAAGTTAGTGCAATAGAGAGGATGGGGTTGCAGAGCAGTCCTGTGAAAACAGCTAGTCATCCTGTCTACTCCTACGAGGAACCGGACCACCTAAATTTTAAACTCAGGTTCCAGTACAAGATAGCAGTCGCATTATTGCTGAGGTGCTGATTTCGACCTCAATGAAAGCAACGCTCGTGTTCCCCATTCAGCTTTGAAGCGGGCTACTCCAGAAGAAATCGTTAATGGCAGATGGACGATAGAGAAAAAGACGAAACTAAAAGCGAAAATGGCAGCCGCAAGACAACTAAGGATTGAAACCAACAAAGCGGCCCGTTGCATTCCCTGCCTTGTCTAAGTTCCCTGAGTTAGGGTGATAGGAATCCGCTACATGAAACTTACGAGGTGGTAGATGCGCTAGTCGCCTAGCAGCACCCCCAGTGAGAACCCGTCGTGCCCTACTAAGGCAACGGGCTCCTGATCAAATCATTTGCTTGTCTGTAATATGTAGAGTTTGTGATGAGTTATGACTTTGGGCGGGGG
>CAIMVM010000026.1 GCA_903844895.1 uncultured Pseudomonadota bacterium | reverse complement strand
GTAGAACAGCCCTAAGGCTTAAAAGAGCTCCCGGCGAACTCTACAACTGGCTATATAGAAGCTCGGATGCTTGCTCTGTACTTCTCACAAAACATCTCGGCATGCTCTTGGCTGCGAATGAAACCATCTATCACAAACGAAAAATTAAAAGATATTTTCAGCCATGCCTTTTCCTGGGGGACATAGGTTTATGATTTCAAACCCTTGTGGCACATGCCGTTTCCGATTTTGGGGTACTCGCAGGAGTTGCATCCTTGATCAAATACGGCAGTGCAGCTATTATTGATTCATATATAGACCATGAACTGGGATATTGATCCATTTATAGATCGCAATTTTGGTCTCAGAGGCTTGCAAAATCCAGCGTATTGAGCTATATATAGATCATAAGAAGGCTATATGATCTATATATGAAACGAAGGTTGAACAATGTCCAAAGTATCGGTGCGTACCTATTCCCGCTATAGCAAAGAAGCGATTCGCCTATTTGCTTGTCTCATTCGTGCGGGTAGAAAAGAGCGTGAGATGACTGTGCAAGAGGTTGCTGACCGCGCTGGAATTTCACGTGGGCTTTTACAGCGAATTGAAAACGGCGATCCCAAGTGCGAGCTGGGGGTGACCATTGAAGTTGCTTATATCGTAGGCGTCAAAGTATTTGACGCTGAAACGACGACGCTCACCAAAAATATTCGCCAGGTAGAGGAAAAGCTCGCGCTACTCCCGAAGTCGGTGCGGAAGAAAGCAAAGATTGTTGATGAAGATTTCTGACAACATTGACAAAGAGGCCTATGTCTGGATCTGGCTCCCGAAAGAAATCAAGCCTGTCGTGGCCGGAAAACTTGAAGCCGACGATCTAGGCAATATTTATTTCAACTATGGTAAAAGTTATCTGGATCGCATGAGCGCAAATCCTCCCTCCATCTCTATATACGAGCCAGAATTACCGCTCAAAAATGGCATTCTACCATTGCCCCAGGGTCTAAATATGCCTGGTTGCATTCGCGACTCCGCGCCGGATGCATGGGGGCGGCGCGTCATCATCAACAAAAAACTCGGACTTAAGGCAAAAGATGAGGATACTGCCGTACTTAGCGAACTCACATATTTACTGGAGTCTGGCTCCGATCGCATAGGCGCCCTAGATTTCCAACGTTCGTCCAGCGAATACGTTGCCCGCTCCTCGACGGATGTCCAGTTGGATGAATTGCTTGAATCTGCATCTCGCGTGGAACAAGGTGTGCCACTCACCCCAGAGCTAGATCAGGCTCTGTTTCATGGCAGCTCCATTGGTGGCGCAAGGCCCAAAGCTCTAATCGAAGATCAAGGTATAAAATACATCGCTAAGTTTTCGCTGAGTTCTGATCTCTACAGCGTTGTGAAGGCAGAATTTATAGCCATGCGTCTAGCGGCTGCAGCAGGAATAAATGTTGCTGCGGTAAAGCTCGTCCAGGTAAATAGTAAGGACATCCTTCTTATCGAACGATTTGATCGTGTCCAAGCTGAAAATGGCTGGGAACGCAAAGCCATGGTTTCTGCGCTAACGCTATTTGGTCTTGATGAGATGATGGCGCGTTATGCCAGTTATGAAACGTTTGCAGAAATTATCCGCCTCCGCTTCAACGATCCGAAAGAAACACTCGAAGAACTTTTTTCTCGGCTTGTATTCAACATTTTATGCGGCAATACTGATGATCACGCGCGCAATCATGCTGCCTTTTGGAATGGCAAAACACTTTGTCTAACTCCTGCTTACGATCTTTGTCCACAATACCGCGCAGGTTACGAAGCTACGCAAGCTATGCTGATTTCTAGAGACAACAGGCTGAGCAACCTGCATTCCTGCCTAAAGGCATCATCCCAGTTCCTGCTCTCAGAAAGCAAAGCAAAGGCAATTTTCAACAGAATGCGAGACGCAATTGAAAACAATTGGACTAACATCTGTGATGAAGCAAAGTTGAGCATAGTTGAGAGAAATCTGCTCTGGAAACGACAATTCCTGAATCCTTTCGCGTTTGAGGAATGAGTTGGACAGTAGAGCGAATTTAGTGGAATGAATGGATCGATCATGGATTCGCTTTTGCTTACATCCTTTATAGATTTGCAGGATCTTTGGGTCAAAAAGGCCGCAAATCGGCGTTTGCCCCGAAGCCGTTTGAGCAACTTCTCGCCCTCAAGCATTATTCAAGACAAAGTGAACCTTCGCCACCGCTATTAAATCAAAGTTGACTTTACTTTCATAACAGGTCACACTATCAAAAGGTACCAACATTCGATTGAATTAGGAAGCTTCATGAAACCTTCGAACCCAAACTTCCTGACCTAAATACGTAACGAGCCGAATAAATCTTTTATTTTTGGATCGTTACTTTTTTTGTTGCAGAATATTGTTACGTATTGTATGCTTTTAATACGTAACACTGTACTGAGGTTGAAAATGGCGCATCC